>NZ_AKIX01000128.1:0-249652 GCF_000282075.1 Brevibacillus sp. BC25 | reverse complement strand
TCATAATACGAACGGGCAGATTAGTAGGATGGAAGACGTTAGCGGTATAAATCCAGTGTGTTCATATCTAAAATTATATTTCATTTGATAATCACCACTTTTTTTAGATTTCAACAACAGATCAAATATGAGAATTGGAAAATCCGGGCATGTTGCTGTAATGGAAATTCCTGATGGAGATGTTTTCGTATGGATTGGAAAGTAAGCTGTTAGGGGAAGTGGTTAAAAATTGAACGTAAGATTTGCCGTGGTTGAGGATATTAAACAACTTGAGTCATTTTTTTCAAAACATATCACTCGCGAGAATAAGGCAGTGTACAATGAGGAGTTTCTTTGCCCATTAGGACTTCGAGCGGCCGTAAAAAGACGATCTGTTGTTGTTGCAGCAAGAATCTACCAGGGATTAATCCCTCCCCAACATAGTGAAGCTAATAGAAATTAGCCTTGGGAGGGGTTTTGTTTTATGAAAATGACTGATATCTGGACGTTGTATGAGGCCGATAAACGTATTCTGGGTTTTAGTCCGTACACTTTGAAAGCGTATTCCCTTCAGCTTAAGGTACTGATTCGCGAGATTGGCAACTTAAATATCGGAGCAAGTAGCTTGGGACATCGTATACGGTTTATACGGTCCCTGTTTCGGTTTGCATTTGAAGAAGGATATATTTTAAAAAATCCCACCACTAAGCTAAGAGAACCAAGACTGGAAATCATCTTAAGATACCCTGTGATTCCCCACGTGAGCGCGAACTCTTGGAGTTTTTATATTGTACTGGTTGTCGCGTAGGTGAAGTGCACAGGCTAGATATCGAAGACATCAACTGGGAGAGCTACTCCGCGATTGTGCATGGTAAAGGCTCTAAGCAACGAGAAGTGTATTTTACAACCGAATGTAAGGTCTGGTTAAAGAGATACCTCGATCATCGAGAGGATTCTTGCAAAGCCCTTTTTGTGACGGAATCACTTCCTGTGCGGCGAATGGCCATACCTACAATACGTTATGCTGTTAAGAAGCTTGCAGCCCGTGGAGAGGTTACAGTTAACGTTTACCCTCATCGCTTTCGTCATACGTATGCTTGTCACTTACTTGATAATGGTGCCCCGTTAGATTTTATTCAAGGAATGCTGGGTCACGAGAAGGCATCTGTGAAAAATCTCTTTTTCTAGGATTCTCCGGTTGCACGTTGATCGGCTGCTTCCGTATGAATCTGTGCGGTGACAGGTATTTTAGTCTCTTTCTGTTTTAAGCCAAACATATTCGTCTGACTGTAAACTGTACCAATAACAACAAAGAGTGCGCCGATATAATGAAAGTTGGTTATTGTTTCACCAAGAAAAATGGCAGATAACATATATCCGAAAATAGGTGTTAGAAATAAAAAATTATTTGCTCTGACAGGGTCTTCTTTCAATAAGGAGAACCAAAGCAACATCGCAATAATTGAAACAACAATCACCTGCCAGAAAAGCCCAAATCCAAAGTAGAAATCGAGATGAAAGTAGTAGTCAGGTTCTAATAAAAACGAAAGCGGCATAGCCATTGCACTACCTAAAATAATCTGCCAGGTGTTTACTACAATTCCGGGCAATCTTATTTGTATTTTACTAAAGTAAATGCTTCCGATCCCCATTGAAAAAACACCAATTCCCAATGTAATGAAACCGAATAACGTTCCATTAATATCGTTTATATAGGGATATAGGGATATAGGGCAATTCCTAGGCCTAACGCAGAGAGACACATTCCCACTAACTCATTTCTTTTGATGGTTCTGTTTAAAAATATGGAGGAAAGAAAAGCAACAATAAACGGATTGAAAGTGAGTAATAAATTAAAAATGCTTGAATCTACATGGTCAAGGGATAAGAAACAGCATCCCACATAAATAGTCGAATTAAGTAGTCCTAGAATAATTAGATTTCCCCATTCTTTCCCTTTTGGAAAAGGATACTTTTTGTTAGCGATATACACGATAGCAAATAGTATAATCCCTGCCAAAAACAATCTTGTTGAAGCGAAAAGTAGTGGACTTGAAGAGACTAAACCTATTTTTGTAGCAATTGCCGCAGTAGCCCAAATAAACGCATAAAGGATTCCGGTAGTTGTTCTCAATGTAATCACAACCTTTAGAATAAGTCTTACACAGAGTATATGAGCTTGAAATCAATTAATAAAATTGATATTTTGAATAAAAATCATCATCTTTTTAGATGGATGTGAGGGGGAGCAAATCTTTGTGGAAATTCGGCATTTGGTTACCTTTATTGCGATCGTTGAGTTAGGCGGGTTCACCAAAGCGGCAAATCATCTTGGATATGCTCAATCAACCATTACATCTCATATAAAGGCTTTGGAAACGGAACTGGGCCGCCCTTTATTTGATCGAATAGGAAAACAGGTAATTTTAACGGAAGTTGGAAAAAAACTGATGCTTCATGCCAAAAAGATGTTGGAAATTTATGACGGAATTAAAGAGGTAACTTCAATGGAAGGTGAAATTTCAGGTCATATCACCATTACGATTGCAGAATACCTTTTACTCTATCGTTTTCCACCAATTTTTGAAGAATTTAAACGAAAATACCCTCATGTAAGTATAGAATGGCACCACGTCGATCCTTTAACATTTCGGGAAGAACTTTCAAATGGAAGTACAGATCTTGTCTTTATGTTAAGTAAACAGGTGAATAATTCGAACATTTATTGTGAAACGATAGTAGAAGAGCATATGATGTTTTTATATCCCAACGATTTCAATATCAACAATCAATTGGATTTGAAAAAGAGCAGTTTGCTTGTTACAAATAAAGGTTGCAGTTATCGCACTCTTCTGGAACAGTTTGTAGAAAAATCCAACATAGGAATTCAAAGCAGCATTGAGTTCTGGAGTATCGAGTCAGTAAAACAATCAATTATTAGTGGCCTAGGAGTCTCGATATTGCCACGGATAACTGTGGAGAAAGAGTTACGTGATCATAAGTTAAAAGGCGAAACGTATGAAGAAACGCTTTTTACATTTATGTTGTATCCCAGAAACAAGTGGCTATCGCCGGCAGTAACAGAGTTTATTCATATCGTTAGAAAAAACGCGCAATTTTGGTAATACAACGCAGCAAACAAAATCGCAACGCAAGTAGGTGAACGCGAGATGGTGATCATCCTTATGAAACCGGGCGGTACATGATAGTTTATCATGTAAATGAAAAGAAGTTGGATTAGACGCAATTATTCAATGTACAGGTACGATTAATACTAATACCGAGATCCATTTTTCAAACTAGCCAATTTCAAACAAAACAGATGCGAGAGACCAAGAATCCGCTTCGTGTCAGAACATGAAAAAGATCGCCACACACCTGGCCAAGCTGGCGTAGGTTGTGCGGAGATCTTTTTTTATTCTTCATCTGATTGGTTTTCCATAGATTTATGAAACTTTCTAACTATTTCACAATTACAATCAAACCGTTTACAGCCTCCCTTCGTTTACTTTGATAGTACCGTTAAAAAACATGTGTGAAATTGGAGGAAGAATCATGAAGAAGACTGTGTTCCTAACAACTCTACTGCTCTTTGTCTTTACGGCTACCGGAATGTCAGCCTATGCACAAATGGACGGTAAGCCTGCGTCCCAGGCGACACCAAATGCCAGCCAAAGTGATCAAGTCATCCGGGTGTACGGACCAGGTGGACCACTTGGACCGATCAAGGAAGCTGCTGAACATTTTTCAGCTGAAACAGGAATGAAGGTGGAAGTAACAGCCGGACCAGAGGGCAATTGGATCGGCCAAGCAAAGCAAGATGCAGATATTATTTTCGGTGGCTCCGAGTATATGCTGCAAGACTTCATCTTTAACCACCCCGAAATGATCGACACGAAATCACGTACGGAGCTTTACCCGCGTGCTGCAGGAATATTGGTGAGGAAAGGAAATCCTAAGAAGATTGAAAGCCTGGAGGATTTAACGAAAAAGGGAGTAAAAATAATCGATGTGAATGGGGCTGGCCAGCTGGGCCTGTGGGAAGACTTGGCAGGCAGAAAAGGGCTGATCGAAGGCATATCTCAAAATATTAACCTTTCTGTAAAGTCGAGTGCCGAAGCCATTGAACGTTGGAAATCGAATTCGAGCCCGGACGCATGGATTACCTATGAATCGTGGCATTACCGGCTCCAGGATGTGACTGACCTGGTCGAGCTGCCCGAAGAAGAAAAGCTCTATCGTGGAACGCCGATCGCCCTGACGAAAATCACTGATCAGAAAAAAGAGGCACAGCAATTTATTGATTATTTAAGAACGGAAGAATCTCACCAAATCTTTCAAAAATGGGGCTGGAAGTAAGGACGAGTCTTACATCTAAAAAACTGGGAGGAACATACATGAAAAAAGCAGTTTTTACCCTTGCGATACTTTCGATTATTTTTGTTTTGGCGGCCTGCGGAAAAAGTACGGAGGTAAAAACAGAGACGGTTCAACCCGATCAAGCCTCGGCTGACAGCCTCCAGCTTTTGGAGAATGAGAAAGCTGGAAAGTACTTGGCGGATCCACAGGGAAAGGCCCTGTATTACTTTAAAAAGGACGAAGCAGGAAAAAGCAATTGTAGCGGTGACTGCCTGGCAAACTGGCCGGCATTTACCCAGGAGGATTTCGCTGTCCCGGAAGGTTTTGACAAAAAGGATTTCAATACGATCACAAGAGAAGACAACGGGAAGAAGCAGGTTACGTACAAAGGCTTTCCTCTCTATTATTTTGCAAAAGACCAGCAAGAAGGGGATGTAAACGGACAAGGAGTAAAAGATGTATGGTTTGTCGTAAACAGCGAAACAGCATTTGAATAAGCCTGCCCAGGGAACGATCAGTCTCGGTCGTTCCCATCTTTACTTTTAAAATAGTGTTATGGCAATATATTTTTATCCAAGAGCAGGGAGTGCCACATGAAAGAAAATTACGATGCGGAATTAATGCGATTGGTAAACGAAAAAAATGGTCACGCATTAGAGGAACTCTATGATCGATATATAAAGCTTGTTTACGGCTTTGTTATGAAGTTTTGCAATGGGAATGAGGATAAGACGAAAGAGATTATTCAGTTGGTCTTTTTAAGACTATGGACAACAAACAGCTATTACGATCCTGCACAAGGCAGCTTTGTAAATTGGCTCCTGACGATTACCCGCAATATTTGCATTGACTACCTCCGCAAAGAGAAGAGGCATACGCAACACCATCAAGAGGAACTTGAAGAGATCGCCGACCCTGCTAATACAGTCGAGCAACGAGTAAATACGAATGATATTGCGATGGCGAAAAACAAATTGCCAACGGCGCAAAGAAAATTAATCGATTTGCTTTATTGGAAAGGGTATTCTCTTTCAGAGATCGCCAAGCTGGAACAAGAGCCGCTCGGCACGATTAAAAGCAGGCTTCACCAGGCTCTTAAAGGATTGAGGAAGCATCTGGAACTGGAGGATTTAAAATGAGAAGGGTTTGTGATCATTTAATTCCATATATAGCAAATGAGCTCAAGGAGAGCGAACACATGGCCTTTGCTGAACATTTAAAGAATTGTACGGAGTGTAAGAAAGAATATCAGGAATTATCCCAGGCATGGCATGCTTTGCCTTTCGATTATACCGAAATCGAGGTGCCTGAATCGCTAAAAGGCGAGGTGCTGGGGTTTGTTTTTGAGCACAAAAGGAAAAGCGGTACGGAAACATTCATGACTAAGATGAGCAAGCTCTCTATGACACTCAAAAGCCAGTTCACTCCAGTTTCAACCGGTATCGTGTGCGTCTTGTTGCTCGCGTTTATTGGCCTTGGAATAGCGAATGTACAGGTAAAAAATCGCCATGCCGAAAATATACCCATTGAAATTTTAACGGCGATTCCCTTAAAAGCAGCCAATCAAAGCCACCCGGGAACAAACGGCATCGCCTATATTGTCCAGCAGGGATCAGAGAAAAATTTGGTGGTGCAGGTTCACGAATTGCCCGGCGTCGAAGGTTCACAGGTTTACCAGGTTTGGCTGCTGAAAAACAGCACGAGGGAAAATGGTGGCATATTCAAGCCGGACGAAAACGGATCCGGAATACTGACCTACCAGCTCGCCGAAGGGCAGACTTTTGATCAACTCGGCATCACTGTCGAACCAGACGCAAACAGCAGACAACCAAGGGGACAAAAAATAGCCGGTTCATAGATGGTAACAGAAAAGGACAGGTACATTTTAAATATCTGGCTAACTGTATAGTACGAACGGGTACTAATGTTCAAGAAATTTACCCAAAAACGATCAAACTTTTTCCTGAAAATTCCTATCTGTATTCTAAACGGTAGAATCGATTTTGATCGATCTTTTTTCAATATGGATTCTTTGAATTTGCCATAATTAGAGGGCTTCGGCTGGAATCCGCCATGATTCGTGAGTTGATCGAAAAGGAAACACCCTTTAAGTACCTCAATATAGAATGAACGGAAGTAGTAGGAACGACGAGGTAGACTCCTCAGAAAAAAATAAGGAAGACATCCTCCTATTCTTTTTTAAGAGAAAAGGCCCCACCTGAGAGAGAAGAGCTCCCAGGCAAGGCCTTTTCGTCCGTTCAGCGTTTTGCACCCGAACAACCAACCAATTTGGCGCGATAGTCATCTACGATTCGATGCTCCATTTTTTCCTGTAGGTGATCGGTAGTACTGGATTCATTGCTAGTGAGACTGAAAACGATGAGTTCTCCGTAATAGAAGGCGGGGCATGTAGGGTTTGTTACAAAGGAAGTCAGAACTATATATCCGCAAAATTTGGCGTGCTACTATAATAGAAATAATCAGGATGAGGGGGAACCCAATAATGACAGATTTTAATCAGCCAGTTCTCGATGCATTGCCGCCCAAAGGGAGTAGCAGAGAGAAGGCTATCTCGAAGCTCGGAGCTAACGAGGCACCTGAGCTGTTGCATCTGGCCAGTACAGAGCGCGGGAAGAGTAAGCTTGCCGCCCAGAGGGCACTGGCTAAGATTGATTATGAACCGGCTGCAGCTTATTGGAAAAAGCTATTAAAGTCGCCTCAAAAATGCGAAAAAATAGTAAACCAAACATTCTCGAATACAGTGTCGGATCAGCTGGCTGATCGATTACTCGCTTTTTTGCAGACGTTTCTGGAGAAGAAGCCTGGCAGCAAGATCAGCTGGGAAGAGCATGATACACTGCTTGCCTTTCTTGGCATGATGCCGGGCAAAGCGAGTGAGAAGATGTGCAAAGTGTATGAGCTTGCAGCAGAGCATATCCAGAAGATTTCATCATTTAAGCGCGACAGCGAGGTGCTAAAGTTAACCTACAGAGATACTTCTATCTTTCATATAAGTGATACTTTGGAAGGGGTGACTTTAGAGCAAGCCTTTCCTATGATTTTGGTTGGCTCTGTTTTAATGGATGGAGATAGTAGGCTGCAAGCGCTGGCTTGCAAGCTATATGAACAATATGGGGGAGCCTGGCTGTCTCCTGTCTTCGCTTCTGCGCTTCTAACCAAGCCTGCTGGCGATGTTTTCGAGGCGTTTTCACCGTATTACAAAGATCCGGTAGCGCAGCGTTTTATTTTGAACGTGCTAGGTACGGTGAAGTTTGATACTAAGCAAAATCGGCATACGTTTGTGTTTGGCTGGGGTCATATGCTTAGGAATGATACATATTTTTCACTTACACCGCTGCTGTTTGAGGATTTGGATGTGCGCTGGATAGAACTTATGGCAGCTGATCCGGAGGAGAAAAAGCTAAGCGGTCTTATTAAAACGAGCTATTATGTAGGAAAAGTAACTGGAGAATTTGATGACGTGCTGGGTGATCTGCTTCCGCTACACAATGAAATTTGCTGCCAAAAGGTGCAATCGTATTTTCTAAAAAGAGCAATTCTGGATGATGGAATTGGCGCGACATATGTTGGTATTTTGTATCGGATAGGTTATGAGGACGTTGAATCGATTCTTATGAAAAAATGGTCCCAAAAGGAAAATGCAACCTCTATTTGGAATGTGTCCAGTGATTTGCAGTCCTTTACCCATTGGTCCGCCCAGAAGAGAGCAGTGCTTTTTGAACAGGTAGGACAATTGGTTCAGGAGAAGAAATTAAAAATAAGTTATTGGAAGCCGGACACGGCTGAGGAGCTGAAGAACAAGCTGCTCAAGTAGCAATAGAAGGAGCGAAACGGGGGGCATTAAATACAGATAAATTTGCATACTCATTGAAAATAATGCTATTAAAAATGGATAGATAATGGTTTCTAACTTTGATGAACCACGGATAGGAGTAATGTAAATTGGTGAGCTTTGGTACTTTTCTTGCCTTTGTATTTGTTTCGCTTGGTATGGTTTGTTCTCCTGGTCCTAACATGATTTACCTAATTTCGCGAACGATTTCGCAAGGTCGCACAGCTGGAGTCATCTCGCTTCTTGGTGTGATACTTGGGTTCGTGATTTACATGATCGCAACCATGTTCGGTCTCTCGGCTCTTTTCATAACGGTTCCGTTCGTTTACGAATCAGTCAAGTGGGCCGGGGCTATTTACCTGCTCTGGCTTGCTTGGAACGCGGTCAAACCAGGTGCTGCTTCCATTCTAAAGCCTGATACTCTCTCTATTGAACCACCGAAAAAGTTGTTTTTGATGGGATTGATAACAAATCTACTGAACCCCAAAATTGCTATTTTGTATGTATCACTCTTACCTCAATTTGTAGATCCTGCGCGGGGATCGATACTCCTGCAAGGTGCTGTTTTGGGTCTAACACAAATTGCTGTCAGCTTTACCATTAACCTGCTTATTGTTCTTTTAGCAAGCAGAGTTGCTGAGTGGTTTGGTACACGCCCGACGTGGCTACGGGTGCAGCGTTGGCTAATGGCAAGTGTCTTGACAGGTCTTGCTGCGAGTCTTGCTTTTGATCGCAGATAGTCATACATGTACTTTGTCGGCGCGAACTTTTATTGAGCTACCTAATGTGGGAGGAGTTGCCCTGATGGATTTCGATTTTCCAATGCTGAAGCAAGAGATTAAAACAGCGGCAATGCAGGCCTTTGACGAGATGAATAAGACGTGCCAGGATGATAGGGTAATCGCCTTTGCGTTGTACAGCGACGAAGGCGCCATGACGGTATGCCCTGCTGTCAATACGGAAGCGCATCTTGATGGAATTGTCGAGAGCGATCCTGAACATGCGTTGTATTACAAATTCGAGCCTGCGGAATGGCGGTTCGAAGGTCAAGGAGCTGAGGAGGGCTTCGGCGCGATTTGCGCGAAGTTGCGAAGTTTCATCTTGACTGAAGAGCCCTCGGCAAGACATGAAAGCGGCCGTTTCGTGACGTTTCGGGAGGCGTTGTACGAAACGTGTATCGAGGCGCTGGAAGAACTGGTACGATCGGGCATCTTTTCTAGTGTTGTTGGTCGCGACATCATCGTCTTGTTCGCAGTTTCCGACTATGAGTTCGAGACAGATGCGTATATGCGGATGATTCGAAGGTTGAATGCCGACGACACCATTCGAAAGGAATGCGCGGCTTATGTGAAAGAATGGAGCGTTTAGTCCCGCAAGACCTGCTTCCATTGATTTTGGGGCACTTGTTAAGCTAAAGGGATCGATCGTTCAATAAAACAGCGGGAGTCTAGGACTTTATTTTCAGATCCATGGCTACCGCTGTTTTGATTGGTAGGGTCAGTCTATCCGTTTGTACTAAGCGCCAACAAGCGTCTTAAGTTGTCATCAATAAATTTATTATCGGCACTGTTGATTCCGCGACCGGCAAAATGGCCCCAGATCGACTCGATAGGATGAAAAACAGCATTAGGTATAAACTTAGCCTCGTATTTATTATCGTCCGCCGTGCAGAAGAGATCCGTGCTCCCTGGCATGACGCAGGTAAGCGCTTTAATGCTTTTGAGCGCTTTATGGAAATCTCCGTTATAGGCAGGGTTTGCACTAATATCTGCAAATTGACCTGTCCATAACATGGCTAGGACATTGTGCGGATCCATCTTCATAAAGCTATCTTCCCAGACGCCAGCCACAAAATCTGCCAATGAGTCATATCCCAGCTCTCGATAAAGTTCCTCCCTGTAAAACGCCTGTGATAAGCCCCATCCCGCATAGACACGGCCAACGGCGCGCATGTCTGCAGAAGTCAACTGGTTTCGTTTACTTGAATCGAATCTAACTGCAGCCATGAGCGAAGCTTTCATTCCGTCCAGGACCAAAAACGTTTGGGGCCAAGTCTTGGCAACTCCGGCGAAAGGTGCAATTCGTTCCACCATGTCTGGATAACTTGCCCCCCATTGGAACGATTGAATGCCTCCCATTGACCATCCAACTACAAGAGCGATCTTTTGAATACCGAATTTTTCGGTCACCAGCCGATACTGTAATGTAACGTTGTCATAGATGGTTACCTGCGGAAAATTACCCCTGTCGAATGGGGGAGGCGTGTTACTAGGAGACGAAGATAAGCCGTTACCCAACAGATTTGGAACGATAATGAAATATTTCTGCGGATCAAGTGCCATGCCATTTCCAATCAACCATTCATTCTGATAATGCTGGTCGCCAAAAGCAGTTGGATAGACGATGACATTATCTTTCTTTTCATTCAATGTTCCATAAGTCTTATAAGCAAGAAAAGCGCTCGGTAACGATACTCCTGATTGCAAGGTTACGTCACCCAAATCAAAAATCTCATAATCCATCGTATTGTTGCTCCTCTCACATTGAAACCACACGTTTAGAATGTATTTCTTGTACATAGTATAGACCTGTGCTATTTTCAATAAAAGTGAATAGAATTCAAAATGGTATTCAATATTATTGAAAGTAATTTGGGGGTAGTATGATGGAATTGCGCCAATTGAATACGTTCCGCACGGTTGCATCAACTTTAAATTTCAGCCGTGCTGCGGAAGTTCTGGGCTACGTCCCCTCCAACGTCACGATGCAAATGAAAGCATTGGAGGATGAGCTTGGTGTTCGTCTCTTTGACCGCTTGGGCAAGCAACTCGTTCTCACAACTGCGGGTAAACGCTTTTTAACTCATATCCAAGACGTTCTTAACAAATTGGACGAAGCTCGCAGTGTTGTTCATGACAATGAAAATCTAAGCGGCACCCTAACGATAAGTGCCAACGAGGTTCTTTGCGCCTATCGGCTTCCAGTTGTCTTTCACCTATTTCGTTCGCGCCATCCGGGAGTGCGTCTTATCTTCCGCTCCTTTCCAAATCAACAGCTCAAGCAAACGCTCTTTGAGGGAACGGCGGATGTCGTCTTTATGTTGGACGAATCCATTCGCTCGAGCGCACTTGCAGTGGAGCCGTTGGTAGAAGAAACTTTCCGCTTTTCCGCCGCTCCAGACCATCCACTCACGAAACTAACTGTATTGCAGCTGGAAGATTTTCACGGACAAGTGTTCCTGACGAATGAAAAGGGTTGTCCCTATCGAACCATGTTTGACCGGCAATTTGAGAAAAAGGGCATTGATAGTATTACGTATTTAGAATTTCAAAATGCCGAAGCCATTAAACAATGTGCCATTACGGGAATCGGTATTGCGTTTCTTCCTGAAATGACAACGAAAGCGGAAGTTGAACGGGGTGAACTTGTTGCTCTTCCATGGCATATTCCGGATTTGCACGTGTATACACAGATGTTATGGCATAAAAACAAGTGGCTTTCACCAATCATATTATCTTTCATAGAAGCAGCAAGGGAGGTTATAGCAATAGAAGAGTAGATAACGAGCGGCTAGCAGGATGTATCGTTTCAATCCGATTGAAGGCACGCTGTATATGGAGAAAAAGCTCAAATAAAACATTTGCAAAGGGACCTCCCAACGATACGAACCTAGAATCATTAGGTTGAGGGGAGGCTTTTTTCTGTTCTTTACACTCACCTTTATGTAAGTAACTGAACAAAATGTGCATACTTACAAAATTGTAGCAAGCATTTTATACTCATAAAACAACAAACCTTCAAGGAGGATCCTACATTGAAAACTCTTGTAATCGTCACACATCCAGGCATCGAAACATCCGTCATCAATAAGCGATGGGTAGAAGAACTCAAAAAATATCCAGAAAAGTATACCGTACACGAATTGCATAAGGTTTATCCAGATGGAAACATTGATGTGGAAAAAGAACAGCAATTGATTGAATCGCATGGGAATCTTGTTTTACAGTTCCCGGTTTACTGGTTTAATTGTCCACCTCTCCTGAAAAAATGGCTTGACGATGTTTTTGCATATGGGTGGGCGTACGGTTCAAAGGGAGGCGATAAATTAAAGAATCGCAAAGCTGCATTAGCCGTGTCTGCCGGAATTAGGAAAGAAGATTATCAGGAAGACGGAAGATATCGATATACACTTGAGCAAATATTGACCCCTTTTGAAACAACCTTCCGCTACTGCCACGCGGATTATCGTTCATTCTTTGCGTATTATGGTGCAGAGACTGAGTCAGGGGAAAATGTACCTGGTCAAGAACTTGAGCCGATTGGTAGCGCATTGGATAAGAACGCGCAAGATTATGTGAAATTCGTTGATAGCCTGTAAGAATCCCTATGAAAAAAGAAGTATTTCCTCGTTTGGGAGATACTTCTTTTCCTGTTAATAACAATCGTTATGCCTGCTGCTTTACAGCCTTCTGAGGGGGTAAGCTGTTTGTCTCTCCCCAGTCGCACATCATATTTAACAACGGTATGAGAGATAGACCACGCTCTGAAAGGGAATATTCCACTTTGGGAGGGACTTGGGGAAATTCCTTGCGAATGATCAAGTCATCTGCCTCCAGCTCTTTTAACATCAAGCTCAGCGTTTTAAAGGAAATGGTACCGATACTTCGCTTCAGCTCATTATGCCGCATCACCTTATTTTCAGCTAGCCAATACAAAATGATCATTTTATATTTCCCGCCTATTAAAGACAACGTATATCCAAAGCCAGTGTCTTTCAGCTCCACGCCAGTCGGAACACAGGTTTCACGCACAATATACACTCTCCTTTGGGAAGTATAGGTTATAAATGCATATACTCTCCATACAATATTATGCAACTTTTTTTAATGTGATGTAAAGGAAGAAAACAGTGAGCCTTTCTGAGTTATTGCCAAAATTTCAAGCGTAACGTGTGCTGCTTCCCTTATTCGAAACGTAATAAAACGAAAAGGATTGAAACGATGCGCACGATGTATATGCATGGGTCATTCTTTATTAGCTTTTATACTTGCAGTTGACTTTGCCCTTAGGGGAAGGGGTATAAGTAGAATATCGATACGGAAAGAACAGTGGAGGTGAGCCTGTGCTATCAATCGGAGAATTCTCAAAGATATGTGGAGTGTCTACCAAAACGCTTCGCTATTATGCCGAAATAGGACTAATGAACCCGGACGAGATTAATCCTGAAAATGGTTATCGGTATTACTCCATCAGGCAACTGAAAAAGATGCTCTTCATCAACCGTTTGAAATCGTATCATTTTCCACTAGACGAAATAAAAGCCATTTTGGAATGGGAAGAAGATCAGGCGGAGGAGAAACTTGTTTCAGCCCTTCTTCGCAAGCAAAGGGAGATGTATGAAAAACGAAACGCTTTGGACTATACCATAAACCAACTGAACCATGATCTATCCAAAATGGAGCAGGGTATCCCCATGATGTCATACCTTGAGAACATAGAAGTACAGCTTGTGGAGACACAGCCAATCCATATTCTTTCTATACGCCAGATGATGACGAGTGATGATTATGCAACCGGGTATGGTAAGTATTTTAGTAAGCTGTATGAAAGGATTGCGACTGAAAAGCTCACCTTGCTAGGTACGCCGATGACAATTTATCACAGCCCTGAATTCAATCCTGCCGGAAACGATACCGAGTTTGCCCTCCCGATTGCAGAGGCTTTAAAGGGAACAAGAGATCTACTTGGGGGACTGTGTGCAAAGTCTGTATGTAAGGGTCCTTACTCAGAATTGACAGCGGTATATGCGAGGCAGAGGGAGTGGGTAGAAAATGAAGGCTATGAATTGGTGAGATCACCTTACGAAGTCTATGTAACTGCACCCGATCATGACAGCGTTCCGGAGGGGCTTGTTACGGAGGTGTATTTTCCAATCAGAAAAAAATGACATTCTCGTGTAGAGGAGGGAATTATCATGCAAAGAAGCGATTGGCCAACGACAGAATGGCAAGCAGTAGACCCGACCCTCTTGAACATAGACGCTGAAAAACTAGCAGAGCTAGACCCAATCATCAAATCCGCGTACAGCAACACAAACGGGATCCTTATTGTGAGAAATGGTTATATCGCCCATGAAAGCTACTATCATGGCTATGGACCGACAGATAGGCACCATGTAGCGTCTGTAACGAAAAGTATTCTATCTGCTCTCGTTGGCATTGCCATAGAGGAACGGTTTATCAAGAATGTCGATCAAAAGGTGCTGGAATTTTTCCCAGACTATGCACCCGACCATACTGATACACAAAAACAAGAAATCACCATACGCCATCTCCTCACGATGACAGCACCCTATCCTTTTGAGGACTGGCACGAACCACTGGATCAAATGTGTATGCAGTCCGATTGGGTAACATATACCCTGGATATGCTCGGGCAAAAGGGAGAGATTGGAGCGTTTAAGTATTCGACCGCTGGGGCGCACCTGCTTTCAGCCATCCTCACACGCAGCACAGGCAAAAGTGCCCGAGAATTCGCCAACGAACGCTTGTTTACGCCCATTGGCATGGAAGAAATCCCTGATTATGAAATGAAGGCGTTTGCGTTTGAAGATTTATTCGGGAAAGATGTGAGAGGATGGGTGAAGGATCCAAACAACAACTCCACAGGAGGGTGGGGGCTCACATTAACTCCCCGTGACATGGCACGAATTGGTTTGCTCTATCTGAATCGTGGCTGTTGGGGCAATCATCAGATCATTCCAGAGGTTTGGATAGATGAATCAACCGCGATGAATCCCAATCAATACGGGTACCTATGGTGGTTGCGTGAAGAGGATGGTGTTTTTGCATACGCTGCTCTGGGCGATGGCGGTCATGTTATCTGTTGCATCCCAGAGAAAAACCTCGTCGTAGCCATTGCATCGGAATTCATGACGAATTCTCGTGATCGATGGACGCTAATCAAGGAGCATATAATCGGGGCGGTAATCTAAGGGATCGAGCACGAATGGAAACAAGGAACCGGGGAGTTGCGGCTCACCCGGTTTAACTGTTAAACGATCGTTTAACTACACTTTACTTGGAAGCGTAATTTTCGGCAGCAATGCAAATGTAGTAGCTTAATCCCGTTTGCTGTTCTTCCAACATAGCGCGGTGGTACTCATCTGATAGGAAAAACCTTGACTGCTCGGCAAAAGCTCTCGCATCAATCGGATGGTCTTTTTGTAAAAAAGTAAGATGGTTTTCGATCGCAGAAACAACTGTCTCATCATCGATACTTTTGTTGTTTTTCAACGCTTCTGCCATAGAGGTCATGAAAGCAGTCGCTTCGGCAGCTTTTTCATTCATGGAAGCCACGTCCAGATTCTCTGTATCCAATTGAAAATCGTACGCTTCCTGCAAATGCTCATTTTGTTGAGTGAATGCCTGCTTCCATTCTTCTTCGTTTAATCCATCAAACATTTTCTCCGTGGACATATTTCCTCTCTTCCTTTCGTGTCGAATCGTTTCTTCTAAAGTAAGCAAGATGCGCTCCAATCGAAGCTGGCGTGCCTTTAACATTGCTTGCTGCTCACTTAGACAACGAAGTCTGTCTGGTTCGTGATCAAGTGCAGCTTTAATGCTGTCCAACGAAAAATCAAGCTCACGATAAAACAAGATTTGTTGTAACCGCTTGAGTTCATTCTCACCATAATATCTGTAACCATTTTCTGTAATGACTTCGGGCATCAGCAAACCAATCTTTTGGTAATGGTACAGTGTCTTGATTGTGGTACCAGACAGTTTGGCTACTTCGTTCACGGTATACAACATGGCGATTCACCTCCTGAAATTGAGTTTGCAGTCTGACCTTAGGTTGGAGTCAAGCGAAAAAAGAAAAGAGGAGTATGGCGGAAATCAAACGAATGTAAGCATATGAACCATATATTGGATGGGGGATTCGCATGACGAGGTTATTTCAGTTGGATTCTGAAGATGACATCGAGAAGGTAGTGTACCAGTTGCAGCAAATCGCACAAAAGGCGATGCACGAATACGACTTGGATGGGGAACAGATTCGTTTCAATCAACTATCCGACACATGCACGTTTGTGATAGAAACAGAGAAGGATGGTACCTATTTACTTCGCATTCACGGAAACAAGAACAGAAACGAAATTGATTCCGAGCTTGCTTGGCTCAGCTCTTTGCATGAAAAAATAGAGGTAGCGATTCCAACGGGAATAGAGTGCCGCAATGGTTCCAAGACAGTGAGCATCGATCTTGCGAATGGTGACTGTGTCCTCGTATCTGTCATGCATTGGGTCGAAGGCGAGCATGCAGATGAAGAACTTACGGAAGACCAAGTTTACAAAGAGGGCGTCCTGTTAGCAAAGCTTCATACAGTATCCCAGGATTTCCAATTGACTCCTGAATTTGTACGTCCGATCTGGGGAGAAGATAGCTTCAAGGAGTCCTTGGATCGTTTGAAGGAGCATTACCAACGGTTTCTGACAGACGAAGAGTTCAAGCTATATGAATTGGCGGCGGATAAAATACTCACTTGTCTTGCCAAATTGGACAAGAATAGCAGCAACTATGGAATCATTCACGGCGATTTGCACCAAGGTAACATCGTTTTTCATAACGGAGATCCTCGTCCGATTGATTTTGGAAGATGTGGGTTTGGCTACTATCTTTATGATATCGCCCATACCATTTTGGGTTTATATCCAGCACAAAGAGAGCTAGTCATAAAAGGCTACGAGAGTTTACGAAAACTAGAAGGGGACTGGCTCCCCACATTAGAGATCTTCGCGGTGATGGTCATGATTGAAAATTATAGTCATCATGCTCCTGATCCCAGGGAAACCGAGGGGCTAAAAGAAGAACAGCCCTATGCAATACCTATGATCAAAAACTACTTGAACGGCAAGCCATTTCTTTTTCATTCAAAGGCGGAGAAGTAGAGGAAAAATGGATGAGCTCAGCAAAAAGCCGCCGATAAAACGGCGGCCGTTTCCATTATAGTACTGATTCAGCAAGAATACGAGCGATCTGATCGCTGTCCTGTTCTCTGTACACATAATCATGATAATGCGGGTGGTGAATACTTACCCAGCCATGTTCGATAGCCTTTTTGTAGTAATGCTTTGCACGGTCCTCTTCACCACTCAGATAGAACAAGCAAGCAGCATTCCAATACAAGGCCGGATCTCCATCCCAATCCCAGCCTTTATCAAGTGCTTGGGCATAACTCCATGCGGCGCGGGCGTAGTCTTTTTCCACGCCATATTTCAGATCGCCACGCATATAGTGGTTGCCGTTGACAAGGAAATTGTTTAAAGGAAGGTTCCATCCGAACAGAACCGGGAAATCCGCGAGCAGCTCGAAACCGACAGACAAGGCTGTTCGCTGTGAACCTATATTATTTGACCAGCACTGCCATCCGACTCTTTTGATTCCGCGTTGTTTGGCTAGTGAGAGAGCACCCAATGCTGTCTTTCGAGCCCATCCGTTACCCCGATAGTCTTCATCGGTTTCTATACCCAATTCACATTCGTCTTCTACTACCCAATCCGTCATGCACCAACTAATAATGGTAGGCCCCTCATCGGTATCTTGAATCGCGGCACAACCGAAGCCTTTGTTTTCATAGGCTTCTATGGATGGCCAGTTCTCTGCTATTTCATCGATAACATCCTCAAGACCTACCAATTCTTTACGCTTCAACAAGGTGCTGTCTATCGGGACAATATGATCGTCAGCAGGAGGGGACAGATCCTGTAAATGGTGAGTAAAGATCATTCGCCCGCTTCTCATAGGTAATATATCTTTCATCACGATATCGAGAATGTCATTCCACTTCTCATCCGTTGGATAAAACAGGACGTAGTCAAGCTGTTCATCAGCAGCAAGCTGCGGTAATAGCTCCTCTTTGAGCAATGCATTCACTTCTTCAAAGAAGAGGGGATTATCAACACTGCCACCTAGAAAAATACCTTGGGGGCTAGTCAACAAGGCTGATCTCGCGTCATTTGACAGGAATACTCTACCGGGAATAACACCTGCAATGACCCCTTTGATGGATACATGATGCTTCAACGCTTCGAACAGATTGGTCGCGCTATGGAAGCAATCGGTTGTGAGTTCCGTACCTTGAACCATCTTTTGAGCAAACATTTCGTTCATTTCCTCCCATAGCATATGAGAGAACGGATGAAATTATCGTTTGGAACCTCTCATATGCTTTTCCATTTGTTTTTGCGAATCCAAAACATCATCACTCCTTTACCTGTAGTAGGGCGCGAATCTTTGGGGTGTTTGGTGCCTGCCCCCATGTTCATTATGGATGTTTATCCAAATATTACAAGAAGAAAAAACACATCTGTTTTTTCACGATGTACATGAGGAAGTAATTTACATAACTTAATTATGGTAAACAAAACATCGAACACTCGCAAAAAGACTTTGCATACAAAAAAGGCAGCGGTAGTCTAGGACTTTTCCCGTCCAAAGCTACTCCTGCCTTTTTGAATTATCCTTCCTGGCGCAAATGACAAGCAAGCTGTAATTTCAGCAAGTCTTCCGGATTTCGCAAATCGATATGAAGAAGCTCCTCGACTTTGCGCAATCGCTGATACAACGTATTGACGTGAATATGCAGCTCTTTGGCGGTGAGTTGAGGGGATTGACTGCATTTCATATAAGTCATGATCGTCTGTTCCCATTCCTGATATTTTTCCGGGTCTTGCAAGAAAGGGGCAAAAACATCTTGAATGAATGCATCAATATCGGCCTGACTTTGGTTCAGCATGAGGCGATTGACACCCAGGTCTTTGTAGTGCACTACACCAGAACGGCTGCGGTTGGTCAAATAGTGAGCGGCTTTCTTGGCTTCTTCATAGCTTTTGCTGATTTGCTCAATCCCGCTTGCCTTACTTCCCACGCCAATCGATAACGATGCTTCCTTACCAAGTTCCCACTCATAAGACGCCTGTTGCAGTCTCTCGCGGATGTTCTTGCCATCTCGGGAGCCGAGAGACCGGATGAGAAGCGTGACATGGTTATGGAATCCGTAGACAAACATCTGTGTTTTACTGAACGCCCATTTCCAACGGGTAATGAGCCGGTGAATGTTTGCTTCTAGCAAAGCCAGATCGTGGCATTGCGTCAGATGGGCATAAACTACGTAATATTTTGCTTGCGGCTGTAGCCCCATCGAACGGGCGCGGTCATACAGTTCATTGCCTTTGCTTGCGATCAGCTCTTGAAAAAGATCGTGTGCTCGCTTGTACAGCACGGAGCTGATCGATTGTTTTTTCACCAAATCGAGAATGAGCACAGCACTCCCTTGCTCAACCGTCATTCGCGCGAGATCAGATAGCCCATGTTCGTCTAAGGGAAGCATGAGACATCCGAGAAAGATGCTCCCATTGATTAGTGGATACAAGCAGAACAGTTGATCGTCACCAGAAGCGGGAGAGAACAGATTGACGGAAACAGGCTGTCTTCTTTTGTTCAGCAAAGTATACAGTTCATCCCAGCTGAAAAATAAAACACTCTTTTCAGGATACATTTTCTGCTCAAGCCAATCGGCAAAAAAAATGGAATGGCCTGTCATTTTGCCGAGGGTTTTTACGATTGTTTCCGCCCCTTTATTTTGCAGGGACAACTGCTTGATGGATTCATGTAGATGGTTGCGCTGTATCAAATCATCGTGCTTGGCTTGCAGTTGGGCGCTAATGGCAGCCATATGTTCATACGCTTGTTTGACTTCAGCATAGAGCTCGGCGTTTTGCAGGGCGATAGAAGTTTGGTCTGCGAATCCTTGGAGGAGATCGAGGTCATACTCGGTAAACACATTTTCTTGATGAAACTGATGCAGGACCAGCACGCCAATACGCTTTTCTTCACGTGTTATTGGTACGCATAGCAACCCATTCAAATCTCGCAATGTTTTTGCGTGGTTCAGGGAATGAAAGTTGTCAGCGGAGATGTCCTTCATCCCGTGGGTTGTTTCTTGGCTGGTTTTGTACATGCGTGGGATTCCGTCTTCAAACACTTTGCCCGCGATGGATTCGCCAACCCGCATTTTGAGATCCTTGAACACCGTATCATGAAAACCGACAGTCGCTTTCGGAATCAATCGGTCGATAGTGGGATCATACAAGTGCAAGAGACCTGCGTCAGCGGCCGGGATAACAGCCAGTGCATTACCAATGATGCCACGGATGATTTGGTGTACATCGAGAGTAGCAGATATCGAGCGAATCCCTTCAAAGAGCTTCTTGCTTTCCTCCGCTGTGGCAGTCATTTTTTCTTCAGCCAACAACAGGCGAATCCCGAACCACAGTAGTTCCCATTGGTCAGAGGTAAGGATGACCGGTTGGTTTGCTTTATGTGCAAGGTAAATAACGGCTTGTCCTTCCTTTTCGTAGAAAAAACGGTACATCTGTTGGGCATATGTATATCGCATGTGGCTAACATCGTTGTCACAGCGAGGTACTCTAATAGGGGGAATATTCGTGGTAGCGTTTTCATGAAAAGAAGAGAAAATAAGCCGAAAATGTCGATCACGCGATAATTGGAACCAGATCGAAAAAGGCTGTTCGCCAAACCATTCGTGCAGCTTTTCAAGCAGGAGCGAAAATGAATTCATCCACGTGTCCTCCATGTAGAGAAATACACATTACTAGTTGGAAATAAGTGTCTGTATATACATTGTATTCATAATTTTTGCTATATACAATACTTCTATAAGATGCGGAAGGTGGGAGACGATTTGACAGCAACCTACAATAACTACATCGATGGAGCTTGGGTGACGAGCCATACTGGACAGGTTTTCCCTAGTACGAACCCTGCCAATACAAATGAGGTTCTCGGTTATTTTCAAAAATCGGACGGGCTGGATGCACGTTCTGCCATTGAAGCTGCTGCCAATGCTTTTGGTGCATGGTCGCAAAAATCGGCTCCCACACGTGGAGAATTCTTATTTTCCCTCATTCACTTATTGGAAAAACACAAAGAAGACCTCGCAGAAACGATCACTCGTGAAGTCGGAAAAACATTGCGGGAAGCGAGAGGCGAGGTTGCCAAGACAATCACCTCCATGAAGCAATTGACTGGGGAAGCCACTCGCTTGACAGGTCAAACGGTGCCTTCCTTTGATGAACGGGTAATTGGTTACACGGTGCGAGAGCCGATCGGGGTTTTCGCGATTATTGCTCCATGGAATTTCCCGCTGGGGATTGGCTTGTGGAAGATCGTCCCGGCTATCCTCGCTGGCAATACAGTTGTGTTCAAGCCGGCGAGCAACACCTCCTTGATTAGCGTAAAGCTGATAGAGCTCCTGATTGAGAGCGGCGTTCCGAGTGGAGTAGTGAACTTGGTAACAGGACCTGGTGCGGTAATCGGTGATGAATTGGCGAATCATCCACTGGTCAAAGGAATTTCCTTTACGGGTTCTTCGGAAGTGGGACTGGCCTTGGGGAGAGCAGTTGGTGCCAGAGGAGGCAAGATTCAGGCGGAGATGGGCGGGAAAAATCCGGCGATCATTCTCGCGGACGCTGATATAGACCTCGCTATCGATTCTATCGTACTGAGTGGATTCTTCGATAATGGCCAACGTTGTACGGGGACCAGTCGCGTATTGGTCGTTCCCGAAGTAGCCGAACAGGTAAAAGCAAAACTAATCGAGCGAGCGAAGGGCTTGAAAATCGGGAATGGTTTCGATCCAGACAATCATAACGGTCCAGTAGTGGACGAGCATCAGCTCAATTTGTATCTTCATTATGTACAAAAGGGTATCGAAGAAGGTGGCGTACTGGAATGTGGGGGTAAGCGTCTGTTAGAAGGTGATCTTGCCCAGGGGTATTTTGTCGCGCCGACGGTGTTTACTGGCATTACTCAGGAGATGACGATTGCCAACGAAGAAATTTTTGGCCCTGTGATCGCCGTGATCGATGTGGATTCTTTCGAACATGCTATGCAAGTGGCTAACCAGGTTGAATTTGGCTTGTCCTCCACGATTTTTACGAACGATTTACAAAAAGCGTTCCAATTTGTCAAAGGCATTCAGTCAGGTGTCACGCATGTCAATATGCCGTCGACTCATTTTGAATCACAGTTTCCGTTTGGTGGCAAAAAGATATCTGGGTTGGGTCCGAGAGAGCAAGGGGAGTCAGCGCTCGATTTTTACGTCGAGACAAAAACGGTTTATATTCGGCCATAAGTATAAGTATAGGGAAAGCAGGAGGAGCGAAGATGGAAGCGATTGGTGTTATCGGCATTGGTGCAATGGGGAAAGGAATGGTCTGCAATCTGTTGCAAAAAGGCTACCACGTGTATGCCTATGATCCAAGTCCGGCAGCAAAAGCCTGGGCGAAGGAAAAAGGAGCGATAGTCGTCGAGTCTCCACAGGCAGTGGGTAGCGTAGCACGTGTCGTTTTCACTTCGCTTCCAGGTCCTGCGATTGTAGAGGAAGTCATGCTGGGTGCGAACGGACTTTTCTTATCATTAGGGGCTGGCAGTTTCGTATTTGATACAAGTACGATCGATCCTGCTACAGCAAAACGTCTGAATCAGCACGGCGTCGAAAAAGGGATCTACTACTACGATTGTCCGGTGAGTGGAGGACCTGCGGGTTCTGTGGCCGGAACGTTGACCATTATGGTCGGCGGAGATGAAGCAAAGCTTCCAGAAATCATGGACTATCTCAGGGCAATTGGAAAGGAAATTTTTTATCTGGGGGAATCCGGAGCTGCACAAGTGGCGAAGCTTTGCCACAACTCTGTCGTTGCCGTCATCACAGCAGCGTTGGGCGAGGCGTTCAGTGTCGGTGCAAAAGCAGGAGTCGATCCACACAAGCTGGCAGCCGTCATGGACAAAGGCTCTGCCCATAATCGTGTGCTCTCCGTTTTTGGGCCTAACATCTTGTACGGTACGTATGAAAATACGGTCTTTTCATTGGATCATATGCACAAAGATTTGCAGCTCTATGCGCAAACCGCACGTGAACAACAAGTGCCTGTACTCGTTGGAGGAACGGTTGCACAAATGTATGAGGCAGCGAAAGCACAAGGCAAAGGTAGCTGGGATTCGAGTGCCGTCTGTACCGTGACGGAGGAGTTGGCTCATACAACGATTGCGCGATAAAGGTTTGATGAAAAAGTCGACAGTTCCTTTTCATAAAGGAATTCTGTCGACTTTTTTCTGTGGAAAAGGGGTGCTGATTATCATTATCAATTAGCTCGAGCTTATTATAAGGTTCCTTTTTCGAGAGTCAACTCTAATTGTTCTTGGCATACAGTAGTGCGTAGTGCTGTTGACAGCCTCAGACAGGGAGTCTAGCATTAATCATCATATCCGAAGTGAGAGAAAGGAGTGAACGACGTGCAAGAACTATCCGCAACACAACTGATCCAATACCTGCAAGAAAGGGAGTCGGTCGCTCTTTTTGTCTATACACCGATGTGTGGAACCTGCAAGCTCGCAGCACGTATGCTCGGCATCATGCAAGAAACATTACCTACCGTTCCTCTGTATCAGCTCAACATTAATACGGCGCCTGCATTGGCAGAACAATGGCAAGTGACCAGCGTACCCGCCTTGCTCATTTTTCACAGAAATGAATTGTTGGAACGGCATTATGCCATCCAGTCCGTTGGATTTTTATACGATGTACTGAAACCTCTGGCCTAGACATACACCTATTTCCTTCGCCATGAATATGACAAAGAGAGAAGAAATGCGAAGGAGGAGGCGTATGCAAATCCACGTGGTGGAAGAAGGACAAACCTTAGCGAGCATCGCCGAGACGTACGGCACAACGCCGGAAGCGATCAATAAGGCGAATGAATTACCAGATCCCAATAAGCTGGCAACCGGACAGGCGATGGTGATCCCGATTGTAGGAAGCTACTATTGGGGCAAACAAGGAGATACGTTGTATACCATCGGTCAGCGTAACCAGATCAGCGCAGCAGAGCTTGCTCGCGTAAATGGGATTTCTCCCTATAAACCGCTACAAGTTGGGCAAAAGCTATATATCCCGCCTCGCCCTAGACGAGCGGCTGATTTCAATGCGTATGTGGAACCGCGCCGCACTGTCCCACCAGCGATGGAAGCGGATGTTCGGACGGCTGCCCCTCATCTTACGTATTTGGCACCGTTCAGCTTTCGCATCAAACGGGATGGAACCCTACAACGACCAAATCTGAACAACTTTCCGGCGATCGCAAAAGAAAACCAGGTCCTACTTATGATGGTCGTGACGAATTTGGAAAAAGGTCAGTTCAGTACGGAATTGGGCGCACTCATCCTGAATGATCAAGAACTCCAGAACAAATTGTTGGATAATATTCTCGCGACCGCCCGTGAGTTGGGAATGGGGGATATCCATTTTGATCTGGAAGCATTGCCCACAACTGGGGCAGAAGCGTACGCAAACTTCTTGCGAAAAGCAAGGGACCGCATACACGCAGCAGGGTTGATGATGTCTGTTGCGCTCGCACCGAAGACGAGTGCCGAGCAAGCAGGCAAATGGTATTCCGCCCATGATTACAAGGCGATAGGAGCGCTTGCCGATTTTGTCGTGATCATGACGTATGAATGGGGCTATAGTGGAGGTCCTCCCATGGCGGTTTCTCCGATCGGACCGGTGCGGCGTGTCTTGCAGTACGCCATTACAGAAATACCAGCCGAGAAAATTTTGATGGGTCAAAATCTGTACGGATACGACTGGACCTTACCATATGAGCGAGGAACGACAGCGAAAGCTCTGAGTCCGCAAGCGGCAATTGCTTTGGCTGCACAGCATAATGCAGTGATCCGGTATGACTATCGCGCGCAGGCTCCTTTTTTTACGTATACCGATGATCAAGGCAAGCAACATCAGGTGTGGTTTGAGGATGCGCGGTCGATCCAAGCTAAGTTCAATCTGGTTAAACAGCTTGGTTTGAGAGGCGTCAGCTACTGGAAACTCGGTTTGCCATTTCCGCAAAATTGGCTGTTGATCGAGGAGAACTTTCGCGTCCGTAAGCGTGCATAGTCATCTGGCGTACATTCCATCGTGGGTTGTACGCCTTTTTTTTGGATGAAAAATCATGGTATGATGAAGATGACAGTAAGGAAAAGGGGAGAAATCATGGGAGAATGCAAATTGGATCACAGCCATGAGGACGTACTCAAAAAACTGGCAGAACAAGCTCCACATCTGTCGGAGTTGCGTGTGAGTCAATTCAAAAATCAGTTGAATGGCGAACACAGCCAAGAGCGTCTAAACGAGCTGTTTCATTTATTGAAAAAGTATGACCTGGCAAGCCCAGAGGAGCGCGAAGAGCGTGAGAAACAAATGGATCACTTGTTTGGCTAAGCTTGATACATACATTTTTCGTATTGCCCCCTAGTGGGAGAATCAGGCTGGAACCATGGTTCCATGCAGCGAGGAGTAACGATGGACGACAGACTCTATTATCAGGATGCCTATACAAGAACGTTTTCGGCCCAGGTGACGAGAACTGGTGTTGAGCAAGATGGGACACCTTACGTGGTACTGAATCAAACGGCATTTTACCCTACTGGAGGCGGTCAGCCTTCCGATCTGGGTGTATTGGAAGAGATTCGTGTGGTAGATGTGGAAGAGCTAGATGGCGAAATTCGTCACCGACTGGAAGCTCCCTTGTCCGAAAGCATAGCGGAAGTAACGGGTCACATCGATTGGGACCGCCGCTTCGATCATATGCAGCAGCATGCTGGTCAACACATTTTATCTGCGTCCTTCCTGGAAGTGGTGCAAGCGGAGACCGTTGCCTTTCACTTGGGCAAAGAACGTGTCACCATTGATGTACGACTGGATGAGTTGACAGCGGATGTATGGGAGAAGGTAGAAAAGCGAGCGAATCAGATTGTTCTGGAAAACCATCCCATCATTGCGCGGTTCGTTGATGACGAAGAGTTGGCAACGCTACCATTGAAAAAACAGCCGACCGTTACTGAAAATATTCGTGTCGTGATGATACCTGATTTTGATTACAACCCATGCGGAGGCACACATCCAGCGCGTACGGGCGAAGTCGGGATGATCAAGATCTTGGGCTGGGAGCGACACCGCGGAAACATTCGTCTGGAATTCATCTGTGGCTGGCGAGCTTTGCGGGACTACAACCAAAAGCAGGCTGTCGTTCGTGATACGGCGAAGCTGCTCGCTACCAATGAAGGGGAACTGATCGCACAGACGGAACGCCTCCTTGCAGAACGCGACGCCTTGAAGGCAAAATTGGCAGAAGTGGATAAGCAACTCGTAGAAGTGGAAGTCAATCAACAACTATCTGCTGCTAGCCAACTCGGTCATTCTCGCCTCATTATGCGTACCTTCACAGACAAAACCATTCAACAGCTTCAACAGTTCGCACAGCTGGCTACTGCTCTGGCGCCAGATGCGATTTGCCTTTTGGCGGCTACTACCGAAGACAAAATGCAAGTCGTGTTTGCTCGTGGGCAAGAAGTCAACGTAGCCATCAATCAAGTGTTGAAAGAAACCTTGCCGGTCATAAACGGAAAAGGTGGGGGAAATCCTGCCATGGCACAGGGTGGCGGTCAGTCAGTAGTGGATGCGGAAGAAGTATTGCTGCATGCTCGCAAACTGCTGGAAGCCTTACTAATGTAAATGAACTCGATTCAATAAAAGGAGGAAACCGCGATGAACTGGAATCCGGGAGATATCGTTCGCGTTACACAGCGAACGGGTGAATATATTACAGAAGTATTGGAAATCCACGATTCGAAGCTGCTTGTAAAAGTGTTGGCAGTTACCAAATACCCGACGCAAGGCGATTTGCATTCTTCCTATGAAGTAGAGGTGCCGCTGTTTCACCAGCGTCCAGCACTCTCTTACATGGAGAAATTCATGACGCCTATCCAAGGTGTCATTCGCTATAATGGCGCGATTCCAGACTATAAGGAATCTGTGCGTCAGGCGATGGAGAGAGAAATGGAAAAGCTTGCGAAAATGGCAGCTTGGGCAGAGCGTTGTCTTTTTGAGCTGGAAAAGATGCACAAGGAAGCCTTTACAAACACGAAATAGAGTGTTACTGTAGTACTCGAATGTACGACAATTGCATAGCTTTATTACCAAACGGGAGCCAAGCAACGTTGGCTGAGATTGTAACGAGTGTGTTACTGACCGTTGAACCTGACCTGGGTCATGCCAGCGGAGGAAGAGGTATTTGGAATCAGTATCACGTGTTGCATCCGAGCGGAACTATGCTTGTTTGCGTGCATGCATGATAAGATCTCACTCAACCATCCGAGGCGGATGGTTTTTTTATGCCATTCGTCCCGTGAGATGGGATGGGTATACGGCTTCTTCTGTTTGTCTGAATCGACTCAGGCAGGCGGGAGAAGCCGTTTTTTTTCCAGTAGAAGGAGGTAATCAATGATTGTTCAGCTGAATGGGAAAAAAGTAGAGTTGGCGGAAGAGATCACGACAGTGCGGGCCTTGCTCGCTTCTTATTCCCTGCAAGAGAAGATTGTCGTCGTGGAGCGAAATGGTGAAATTATTGACCGCTCAGCGTACGAACAAACACCGATTGCAGACGGAGATCGCATAGAAATCGTTCATTTTGTCGGAGGAGGATGATCATCATGATGGATACATTGAAAATTGGACCTTACGAGTTTCGTTCCCGTTTGCTTCTCGGGACAGGTAAATTCGCTGACTTGGATACACAAGGGAAAGCAGTAGAGGTGTCGGAAGCAGAAATTTTGACATTTGCGATTCGTCGCTTGAATTTGGAAAATCCGCAAGAACCAAACTTTTTGGAACAACTCGATTTGAAAAAATTCACCCTGCTACCAAATACAGCAGGTGCCTATACAGCAGAAGAAGCAGTGCGCATTGCCCGTTTGGCTAAAGCATCTGGCCTGTGTGACATGATCAAGGTCGAAGTTATTGGAGACCCGAAAACACTTCTCCCCGACCCGATTGGCACGCTCGAGGCTTCGAAAATCTTGGTGGAAGAAGGCTTTATCGTACTGACCTACACCAATGACGACCCGATTCTTGCTAGACGTCTGCAAGAGGTTGGCGTACATGCGGTTATGCCAGGTGCGTCACCAATTGGCTCCGGACAAGGGATTGTCAACGAAAACAACCTCCGCTTTATTATCGAGGATGCCAAAGTACCGATAATTGTGGATGCAGGAATTGGCTCGCCAGCGGACTGCGCGAAAGCGATGGAGCTGGGTGCTGACGGTGTCTTGTTGAATACAGCAGTCGCCCTCGCTGAAAATCCTGTCCTGATGGCAGAAGCGATGAAGCTCGGAGTGGAAGCAGGTCGCAAAGGCTTCCTGGCAGGCCGTATCGCGAAAAAGCGTTACGCGTCCGCAAGTAGCCCGATTGAAGGGATGATTGAGTAGAGTGGATCGACTGACAGAAGCGGTAGAATCCATTGCCAGCCGCAAAGAAGAGCTGTTCGCATTATTGGCAGAGCTCGTTTCTCATCCGACTGTAAGTCCTCCCGCGCGAAACAGCGATGCCGCACAAGGAGTAATCGCCAACAGACTGCAAGCGATGGGATTCGAGGTCGATCGCTGGACGGTATATCCAGGAGACGACAATATCGTCGGTCGGTTATCAGGGATTGCTTCTACACAGGCAAACAGCTTGATTGTCAACGGGCATATCGATGTAGCTGAAGTCGGAAATGACACGGGGTGGAACTATCCACCTTTTGCTCTGACACATGGCAAGGATGGACGCCTGTACGGCCGTGGAGTTGCGGATATGAAAGGCGGACTCGCAGCGAGCTTGTTTGCGATCCAAATGCTGCGCGAACACGGAGTGGAGCTCCAAGGTGATCTGCTCTTTCAATCCGTCATCGGAGAAGAAGCAGGTGAAGCGGGGACATTGGTCGCTATTGAGCGTGGCTATCAGGCTGACTACGCCGTTGTAGTGGATACGAGCAATCTCCAAATGCAAGGGCAGGGTGGGGTCATTACAGGCTGGATCACGATTGAGAGTCCGACGACGCTGCATGACGGAATGCGCGCGCAGACGATTCATGCAGGCGGACGCGTTCGGGGAGCTTCTGCCATTGAAAAAATGATGAAGGTGATCACCGCACTACAGGAGCTGGAGCGGGACTGGGCTGTCATGAAGTCCTACCCCGGCTTCCCGGCAGGTAGCAATACGATCAATCCCGCAGTCATCGAGGGAGGTCGTCACGCTGCGTTCATCGCAGACCGTTGCGCTCTATGGATTACCGTTCATTTTTATCCGAACGAATCCCACGAAGAGATTATTCGAGAGATCGAGGACCACGTCGGGCGTGCAGCAGCAGCTGATCTTTGGTTGAGAGACAATCCGCCAACATTCCGCTGGGGTGGACGTTCGATGATTGAGGAGCGCGGTGAAATCTTCCCTTCACTGGAGTTGGATACGAAACATCCGGGGTTGGCAACGCTGCAATCCGCATATGAAAGTCACATGCATCAAGCGCCTATCGTTAATATGTCGCCTACGGTGACCGATGCAGGCTGGTTTGCGCATGGAGGCATTCCGGCTGTCCTATTCGGACCCGGTGAGTTAACGCATGCACATGCCGTTGATGAATCGATTGATCCTGACCAGCTCGTTCATTTTGCCCAGATTATGGCCCGATTTATGGCCACCTGGTGCAATACCCCAAAGGAAGCGAAGGAGTGAGTATCGCATGACAACCTTTACTGAGCGTTTGAGAAAAAGTGTAGCCCCGATCTGGGAGCGTGTTCATCAACATCCATTCGTCACCGGACTTGGCGATGGCAGCCTGCCCGTTGGTGCATTCAAATATTACATGAAACAAGACTACATCTATCTGATTGATTACGCGAAAATGTTCGCGATTGCGAGTGTGAAGGCGTACGATCTGGAAACAAGCTCTCGCTTCGCTGCTTTGCAAGAATCGACGCTGAACACCGAGATGGAGCTGCATCGTCAATATGCCGAGCGCTTTGGTATCTCTCGCGCGGAGCTGGAAGCGACAGAGCCTTCGTTTGTGATGCTCGGGTACACCAGCTACATGCTGCGTGTCGCTCATCAAGGGTCGTTGGCAGAATTGGTGAGTGCCCTACTCCCATGCACATGGAGCTATTGGGAGATCGGCAAGCGCTTGGCTCAAGTAGAAGGAGCGCTAGATCACGAACTGTACGGTGAATGGGTGCGCATGTACAGCTCCGATGAGTTTGGTCAGTTGGCGATCTGGCTGATTGATATCATGAACCAATTGGCGGAAGGTAAGAGTGAGCAAGAGCTGGCCAAACTGGAAGAGTATTTTGTCAACACCTCCAAAATGGAGTACATGTTCTGGGACATGTCCTACAGAGAGGAAATGTGGCCGTGGGAGAACAACTAGCTTTCGCCGACGTCAGCTTTTCGTATGGCGACAAGCAGATTCTTGATCATTTTGATCTGCGTGTGGAAAAAGGGGAGTTTGTCAGCTTGATCGGTCCGAGCGGGATCGGGAAAAGCACCTTGTTTCAACTCATCGCAGGTCTTCTTGAGCCGGGACAAGGCGAAATCAGGCTCGGCAGTGTACCGGTAGCAAATCGTTTGGGGCAGGTCGGCTATATGCCCCAACGTGATTTGCTCATGCCATGGCGTACGATTGTCGAAAATGCAGCTTTGCCGCTAGAAATCAAAGGTATGACGAAAAAAGAAGCGCATAAGCGTGCCAGACAGCAATTGCCTAGGTACGGGCTTCAGGATTGGGCTGACAGCTATCCAGCTCAGCTTTCTGGTGGAATGCGTCAGCGAGTTTCCTTTTTGCGCGCGTTGTTTTCTGGTGCAGAGATGATGCTATTGGATGAGCCGTTTAGTGCATTGGATGGAATTACGAGAATGGACATGCAAGAGTGGCTGATGGAAAAGTGGCAGGAAACAGGCAGTACGATGCTGATGATTACACATGACATCGACGAAGCCATTTTACTTGCAGATCGTATTATTGTGCTTTTAGGTAGTCCGATCACTAAGCCGATCGAATTAACCGTTCCGGTGAGCAGACCACGAACGGTGAGCAGTCGCAACCAAGCTGGATTTTTGGCATTGCGTGAACAAATTTGGGAACTGCTTCGACAGGATCGCCAAGCAGCAATGAAGCCGTTGAGGAGAGAAGCATGATGGGGAGAGGCATTTGGTTTGGCATCTCCATCGCCATTTTTCTCTTGGCGTGGGAAGCTGGTTGTCGCTTCTTCGGAGTGCCGCCATTCATTTTACCGCCGCCTAGCGCTGTGGTCGTATCGTTGTGGGATTTACGTACCTCTTTAGTAGGCATACATCTTTGGGCGACGTTAAAGGAAGTGTTACTGGGGCTATCGATCTCGATTGTATTTGGAATCTCCCTTGCATTTGCGATGATTCGCAGTCGGATTGTGGAGCGCTTGGTCTATCCGTATATCGTCATCTCCCAAACGATCCCCCTTATAGCATTATCACCCGTATTCATTTTGTGGTTCGGGTATGATTTATCTGGAAAAATCGCTGTTACGATTCTGTTTACTTTCTTTCCGATCGTCGTCAACACGTATGATGGACTTCGCTCAACAAACAAGGAAATGCTCCAGCTGTTAAAAACGATGGGGGCAACGAACGGACAAATTTTCACCAAGCTGCAACTCCCGTCGAGCTTACCCCATTTCTTCAGTGGTCTCAAAGTGGCAGCTACCTACAGTGTGGCTGGGGCGACGATTGGGGAATGGCTGGGAGCGAGCGAGGGACTCGGGTACTTTGGCAGACGGGCATCTGGCAATTTTCAGGCTCCCGCGTTGTTTGCTTCGGTCCTGTTGCTCTCCATTCTAGGCATGCTGCTGTTTTGGCTGGCTGGACGAGTCGAACGTCATTTTTCCCCGCATATGAAAATCAAAGGAGAACAACAATGAAACCTTTCAACAAATGGACGAAAGCATTTATGGCACTCACATTGGCAACAGGTCTTGCTGCTTGCGGCAATCAGGCGAGCACCGATGCTGGTCAGACGCAAGCCCCTGCTGATAAAGGAGCGGAGCCGACTGAGCTTACCATTGCGCTCGATTGGTATCCGAATGCTGTACATTCCTTCTTGTATGTCGCTGAGGAGCAAGGCTACTTCAAAGACGAGAACCTCAAGGTGACCATGCAAATGCCTTCAGACAGCAATGATCCGTTGAAGATGGCGGCTGCGGGCAAAGTAGATTTGGCAATCAGTTATCAACCACAGCTCATCCAAGCTCGTGCCGAAGGAGTCCCTGTCGTATCTGTAGGTGCACTTGTTCGTCATCCGTTAAACGTGATCATGACGCGCCAAGACAGTGGAATCGATACTCCACAGAAGTTGGCTGGAAAAAATATCGGTTATCCATCACTTCCACTTGATGAATCGATCGTACGTCAAGTTGTGAAGCATGGTGGTGGCGATGATTCCGGACTGACCTTCACGGATATCGGCTTTGACATCGTCCCAGCGTTGACGGCCAAAAAAGTCGATGCAGTGGTAGGTGGCTATATCAACCATGAGCAACCGATATTGGAGAAGCACGGCGTTCCAGTCAATGTGTTCAAGCCTTTTGAGTTTGGTGTTCCAGACTACTATGAGCTCGTATTGGCGACAAGTGACGAGACTTTGGGCAAAAAACAGAAAGCTGTGGAAGGTTTCCTGCGTGCGATTGGCAAGGGACAGGACTATGTGAAAAATAATAAGGAAAAGGCACTCGATTTGTTGTTTACCAAACAGGCTACGGATTTCCCGCTGGAAAAAGACATTGAGACCAAGAGCTTGGATATCCTCATTCCGTTGATGGATGCGGGAGAAAAGCCTTTTGGATACCAGACGGCCGAATCTTGGCAAACACTGATTGATTGGATGAAAAAAGAGAAGCTGATAACAACTGACATCAAAGCAGAAGAGATCATGCGCGATCTCGTGAAGTAATCAGTAAAAAGCACCCCTTTGCACGCTCTTGAGAGTCTACTCTCCATTGGCGAGACAGAGGAGGTGCTTTCTCTATGATGTCTTCCTTTTAGGAGCAGAGGGGGAGGCAAAGTTCTGCTGTCATTCCTTTTCCTGTATCGCTTGTTAACAGCAGGTGTCCATGATGAGCGGCAGCAATACGTGCAACCATAGGCAAACCGAGACCATGACCATTGTGTAAGGGAGATTTTCTTTTTGACGAATAAGGCAATTCCACCAAGTCAGGCAGCATGCTTTGTTCTATGCCTTTTCCGTTGTCAGTGATAATCAGAAGAGCATTGCGCTGGTTGGGTGACAGGCTCGTTTGTACGTGGATGTGACAGCCTGATGGGTTATGCGCGATGCTGTTTTGGACTAGATTCGTGATGGCGCGGACAAGAAGTTTCTCATCGCCCATCACGAAGCATTGCTCAGTCGTGACATCCAGCTCGATGGTAAACGTCTCTGCCAAATCATTGTTCAAAAAGTCAGTGACAATTTGCCGCGCAAGTGTCGATAGCCGAATCGGTTTGGTGTGAATGGGCTGCATTTCGTATTCCAGCATGGAAACGAGATTCAAGTCGCTGACCAAAGACCGGAGCTTTTCCCCTTGCTTTCGAATAATGCTTGCTTTTTGCTGCTGCTCGTAAGGCACCGCATTGCTCTCTTCCAATTCACTCGCATACCCGAGCACCATCGATAAAGGCGTGCGTATATCATGGGAAATTCCTGCGATCCAGTTCGAGCGTGCTTCGTCTCTGGCTTTTAGCAAAGCGTTCTTCTCTTGCAGAAGCGACGATGCATGATTAATGCTTCTAGCAATCCCGCTGAACATTCCCTTTGCCTCGACATGTGTATGCTGATCTTCAGACAGAGCGTGAATGCCGCTAATCAGAGGGCGGATTGCCCGAATGAGTCGAGAGCCAATGAATAGCGAGAGAAGAGCGGCGAGTATGATATTTCCGAAAAGCAAAACCAGTAATCGATACGGCAAATCGCTTATCCAACTGATCGGGAAATGAAACTGGTACTTGCTGAGACTGTCCTTCGGGTAGCCCACGACGACCAGCCCCATCTCATGCTCCCAAACAAAAACAGGATAGTCCTGTAAGTAATTTCGCGAGAACTGCGCCACTTCTGCCAGAGAATAGGTGCGGGGCAATTGGTCCGGTATGGCGTAGTCCCAAATGACCTTCCCATCGTTCGCAATCAGCATGGCCCAAGCCTGGCTTTTTTGCAACCATTCTTGTGCATTCGCTTCCAACGTATAGTGGGAACCGTTCTTGTAGAGACCTTCTGCGACAGCCTGTGTGACGTGAATGGGAGGAGATCCTTCGTTCATGCCTTTGAAAACAAATGTGCCGAGAATGATGTAATTGACGATAAGCAAAAAGACGGCGATCAGGATAGAAGCACCTGTATAACGACGTAAAATCCGTGCGGCTCCATCCATCTACAACTCTTCCTTTACAAGTAATTTGTATCCGAGTCCTCTTACCGTCAGCAAATATTCTGGGGTGGACGGACATGGCTCGATCTTTTCGCGAATGCGCCGCATATGAACCATCAACGTGTTTTCATACCCGTAGTAATCGTCACCCCATACGGATTGGCACAGGGCATCGCTCGTGACGATTCGTCCCCGATTTTCATAGAGTTTTCGCAAGAGTGCGTGTTCCTTGGCGGTCAAAGCGTACTCGTGGTGATCTCTCGTCACGATTGCCGCCTCCAAATCGATTGTACTCTCACCAAGCTGGAAAACGGGCAGACGATCGATTTGGGGAGGAGCGTAAACGCGTCGTAAAATGACCAGGAGACGAAGAACGAGCTCGCGCGGCAAAAATGGCTTCACGATATAGTCGTCAGCGCCCAGGCCAAGTCCGAGCAATCGATCTTCATCTTCGCCTCTCGCTGACAGAAAAATGACAGGGATTTGCGAGAAACGACGGATCGAAGTCAAAAGTCCAAATCCATCTCCATCAGGCAGCATGACATCCAGGATCGCGACATCTGGCTTGTCCGAAGCACATATCACTAACGCCTCTTTATAACTACCCGCATGAAAAATCCGAGAGAATCCTTCCTTACGCAAAAATCCATCAATCATATTTCTGATTTCAAGCTCATCTTCCACGATGAGCACTTTTTTCTGTTTCCACTCTTCCATATTGAATCACCCGTATTCATTATACTCGTACGATTTGTGTGTTCTACCCACTCGGAGTCGATTTAAGGTTGTTGTAAGATTCTTGTCAGCTTATCGACGGGTTGGGACTCTATGATTTCGTAGGAGAGACCAACAGATAGGAGCGAGAAAAGATGAATACGGTGATTCGAACAGAAAACCTTTCAAAACGCTATGGAGGGGTCTATTCCGTCGAACGGGTGAATCTTTCGGTAGGAGAAGGGGAGGTCTATGGCTTCCTCGGTCCAAATGGTGCGGGAAAATCGACGACTCTTAAAATGCTGTTAGGATTAGTCAAGCCGACTGACGGGAGTGTGTCCATATTCGGGAAGGATTTTAGCAGGAACCGACTTGAAATTTTGAGTCAGACGGGTTCCTTGATCGAGGCTCCTTCCTATTACGGTCATCTTACCGGTCTGGAAAATATGCGCGTTATGCAGCGGTTGCGAGATGTCCCCAACAAACATGTAGAGAAGGCTTTACAAATCGTCCGTCTGGAAAAACAACAGAACAAAAAAGTAGATCAGTATTCGCTTGGGATGAAGCAGCGACTGGGAATTGCCATGGCTTTGCTGCATTTTCCAAAGCTCGTCATTCTCGACGAACCGACAAACGGTCTGGACCCGGCAGGAATCGGTGAAATTCGGGAATTGATTCAATCGTTGCCACACCAGTATGGAATGACCGTCTTGCTTTCCAGCCATCTGCTCTCGGAAATCGAGCAAGTGGCCACATCCATCGGCATTATTCACGGGGGGAAACTGCTGTTCCAAGGGAGTAAGGAGCAGCTGCAAAGGAATAGTCAGCCTCATGTTTGGATGAAAACGCAGGACAATGAAAAAGCGAGAAAAGTTCTTCAAGATATGGAGTTTTCTCCAAGTCTCCAAGATGGCTACCTGGTCATGGAAGGCATGGGGGATAAGGAGGTAGCGCAGACAAACCGGGCGCTGATTATGGCGGGCCTTGATGTTTATCGCATTGAAGAGCACAAAAAAAGCCTAGAGAGCATTTTCCTCTCCCTTACAGGCAAGGAGGGGAGCTTGTAATGAGGACGCTTTGGCTTGAGTTTTATAAAATTCGACATAAGCGCTTGTTTCTCATGCTAGTCATTCTTTTGAGCATCGAACTAGCATGGGGGTTTATGGCTGTCAGTATCTCCATGACAAAAAATCCGGATGCCGCAGCGTGGAGCGCCATTCTGGTCACGATTACAGCCATGAATGGATTGTTTTTGCCGATCGGTTCGGCTGTCATTGTTTCACGGATTTGTGATATGGAGCATAAAGGGCGTACATGGAAGCTGCTGATGGCTGCCTCTGTCAGCCAGAAAGCGGTTTATGCGGCAAAATTCGTCTCTGCGACTGTTTTGATGGGGAGTGCCGTCATTCTACAGACATTGGCGATCGTTGCATTTGGCATTGGCTATGGTTTAGCAGAGCCCGTCCCTATTGGCCTATTACTCCGCTTTGTAGCGGGGACTACGCTGACGAATCTCGTGGTGATTGCTCTGCAACAATGGATATCTCTCGCCATCAAAAATCAGGCATTTAGCCTATGCCTCGGGATGATCGGGGGATTCATTGGCATGACAGCGGCCTTGTTTCCGCCACAAGTCGGACGCCTTTTCATCTGGTCGTACTATGTAGACTTTTCGCCCGTTACGTATCAGTACGTGAACGAAACCATGCTGTTTACTACACGCGAAGTCGGCGTTCATTTGCCGATCATCGTCGTACTCATGGGCATCGCATTCTACCTAGCTGGGAGCATTCACGTATCCCGGCAAGACATATAGGGAGGACCTTGTATGCTAATCAAATGTTTGGGAGCAGAATGGGTAAAACTGCGTCGTTCTCGTATATGGCTCGTTTTGCTTGTCCTTCCTGTATTCAGTACGTTGATCGGCTTCGCCAACTACTGGATGAACCAAGCGATCCTGCAAAATGGCTGGTACAGCCTGTGGACGCAGGTGAGCTTGTTCTACGGAGAATTTTTCTTGCCCATTCTCATCGCGATCTGCTGTTCGTTCGTGTGCCGACTGGAGCATGCAAACCGTAACTGGAACGTGATACTGACAGCACCTGTATCGACTCCAACGATTTTTATCGCGAAGCTGGTGGTGGTTGGCGTTCTCCTTTTTGTTGTGCAGCTTTTCTTCCTCGTGTTGTATATTTGCGCGGGTTTCATCGCTGGACTACACGCACATTTTTCGTTTCCTCCTGAAGTGTTCGGATGGATCACGCGAGGCTGGCTGGCTTCGTTCACCATCATCGCCTTCCAACTGTGGCTTTCCACGCGGATACAGAGCTTTGCTGTACCAGTAGGCATTAGTGTTTGCACTGTTTTTGTAGGGCTGGGCTTGTATGTGTCTGGGCTGGGGATGTTTTTTCCTCTGTCGCTTTTAACAATTGGCATGGGCGTGCTCAGCCAAGAGAGTTTGTCGCTAGGAGAGCTGGGGACGTTTGTCGTCATGTGTGTCCTGTTCGTAACGAGTGGCTGTGTACTTGGAATTCGTCGTCTTACGAGAGCAGGTCTTTAACAGTTTTCGCCACATTAACGGTTTCCCTTTCTTGTCAAACAACCTTATAATAGAAGGTGAATGCTTGAATGAGGAGAAGTTTCCATGGACGACAAACACATAAACAAGACGAATAGCAAATGGGTGATCTGGGGGTTTATTCTCAGCGTACTCGCTTGTGCTGTGTCTATGGTGATTTTCATCTACGTGATGCGCAACTGACAGCACATGATGGCAACGTCAAAAAACCGCTCGTTTACTAGAGCGGTTTTTTGCTGTGGCGTTAGCGGGATATCGCTGTTATTTTTCGGATGGCTTCTTCTTGTGACAGTTGGTTCAGTTCAGTAAAACCAAGATTGGAAAGCGCAATCGTTTTTCCTTGATAGATTGGATAAACGCCTTGCCAGAGACCTGCTGTACTGTATAGCTGTGATCCGCTCACTTTACGTAAGAACAACATATAATTCCCTTCCGCCAGCGGCCCAGGATATTGTAGGTTGAGCGGACTGGAGGCGTCGGGGAGCGGCTCTACGCCAGTGCTAATCACTGTTAATAGTCTGGATGCTGTACCTTTTATGGCCTTTTTTACCTGTAGTCTTTGCGTATAGTTCACGATCTTGCCTTGGGGAATGGTGCGTCCCGTTGGATACGTCCGATGGGCACTGTCAACCCACGCGATGACGATCAAGTCGCACTTTTTGACGAGCTCCGCAAGGGAAGAATAGGAGGAGCGATCTACTTGTAGACGCCCGATGTCGGTTTGGGCATGGACGGGGAATGAAAAGGCGCAGAGAAGTGACAAACTGAGCAGCAATCGATAGAGCATGAAACCATTTCCTCCAAACAAAAGAAGTCTTGAAGGTAGTATGAACGGAATGGTAATCGTTCATGCCTGTAGAGTTTTAGTATAATGGTAATATTCCGAATAAATAGAATACGTGCTATCATGATGGCGTACTGTGATTTGTTGGTTGAAATCGCCCAGACTATGACAAGGAGGTTATCATGAATCATTTGTTTGCTTTTCGACGTGTCGGTACGTGGTTTTTTGTGTTGGCTCTCTTGTTGCAGGTAGCAGCTTCACCTGCGCTAGCCAAGGAAGAGGTCACTTCTTCTAGTCCTCTTGCACTCAGCATAGAAAAATTCCTCGCCGATTTGAAAAACGATGAGAATAGCAAGGGGATTTACGCTGGAGTCGCGGTCTATGATCTAACCGACAAAAAGTACGTATATAAGCACAATGCCGAACGTAATTTTATCCCGGCTTCCAACATGAAGCTGTTTACGACAATAGCGGGTCTGGATAAGCTGGGGCCGGATTATCAGTGGAAGACTGAGGTGTTTGTTTCAGGAAAGGTAAATAACGGTGGCATTTTGCAAGGAGATTTGATTTTAAAAGGCTATGGGGATCCTAGCCTGACCCCAGAGGATTTGCAGCAAATGGCAAAAGCCATCAAAGATTTGGGGATCAAACGAATCAATGGAAACCTGCTTCTCGATGACAGCTATTTCGATGAGACCAGATTGGGCACGAGCTGGATGTGGGATGACGAACCGTATGGGTACAGCGCTCAGGTAAGTGGATTAGCCGTAAATAAAAACTTTACGACGCTAACTGCAACCCCTGGTAAAACGGTGAATGATGCCCCCGTCCTGACCATGAATCCGGCTACCACATACATAACAGTCACAAACCAGTTGAAAACGACAGAGGGCAAGGTGAGCAACGTGCTCGTCGAGCGTCCGCGCGGAAAAAATGAAATCATCGTATCCGGTACGATCGGGATACAAGCAGCTCCTTATGATGAAGATGTCACGATGGAAGACCCGGCTTTTTATGTGGGCGATCTATGGAAGGATCAGTTGCTGAAACAAGGGATTGCCTTACATCCAAAGACAGAAATGAAAAAGACAGTGCTGCAAAGCGGAGTACCGCTTTATACCCACTTGTCCAAACCGTTGGCTGAGATCACGGTGGAGCTCAATAAGGATAGTGACAACTTCTATGCCGAGATGCTTGTAAAGACGCTGGGCGTTACTCAGAAAAGCGAGGGCAGCTTTGAGGCAGGCAGTGAAGCTATAGCGGACGTGATGAAGCGCGCTGGCATTGAGTCAGGCTATCGCCAGGTAGATGGCTCGGGGTTATCGAGATTTAATATGATCACCCCAGAGCAGATGATCGAAACCCTCATCTTTTTGCAGGAGCAAGAATATCGAACGGAACTGGAAAAATCACTCCCAATCGCAGGAGTGGACGGCACCTTGAAAAACCGCATGAAAGGAACAAGTGCGGAAAAGAATTTGTTTGCGAAGACAGGTTCGTTAAGCGGTGTCAATACCATGTCGGGTTATGTAACGGCAAAAAATGGTCATAAGCTGGCCTTTTCGATTTTGATCAACGGCATCTATAAATCGAAGTATGCGAGGGAGCTACAGGATCGAATCGGAATTTTGTTAACAACCTACCCGGATATCGCAGCTCCGGAAGGTTTCAGCCCTCCAGAGAAAAAGACGTACCCACTCTCTGCTTTGATCGATCCCATCCTCGATACGCCAGAAGCAGCAGGTGTAACGGCAGGAATCATGGTCAAATCGTTGGATTCATCAGGTGACCCTGTTTTATACGAACGGGATGCGGACACACTGCTTACCCCAGCATCGAATCTGAAGCTGCTGACGACTGCCACAGCATTGAACCAGCTAGGTTCGGATTACGTATTCAAAACGGAAGTGTATGGAGACGCATCGATCACCTCTACGGGCGTACAACAAGGCAATCTGTATGTGAAAGGATACGGTGACCCTACTTTGCACACAGAGAATGCGCTACAAGTGCAGGAAGGTGTGTCGATTGAAAAAATAGCAGGGTGGCTCAAGCAACAAGGAATCACGCGTATCAACGGGAATCTCGTGATGGATGACAGCTACTTTGACCAACAACGGCTTGGCCTCGGCTGGGCATGGGATGACGAGAGCTACTATTACAACCCGACCATTGGGGCTCTAGCACTGAACCGTGGAACGGTCATGATCGAATTCAAGCCCGCTAACGATGCTGGCGAACCAGTGGAAATCAACGTGCTTCCCAAAACAGCTTATGTGCAAGTGAGCAATGAAGCCAAGACCGTACAAAAAGAGGAAGAAAATACGTTTGCTATCTTGCGTGATCGTGGCACAAATATAATCAGACTGTCAGGAAACCTCCCGCTTGATCACGAAGGGGATTACGAGCGCGTACCAGTGGAAGAGCCAGCCAAGTACGTGGGGACCGTGCTTAAGGAAACGTTGGAGCAAGAAGGAATTGCGTTTGCTCCGAAAAGTGAAGTGTTGATCCAGCCAGTTCCTGCAACAGCAGTGAAATGGACACAATTTGAGTCACTGCCGCTGAAGGAAATCGTTCAGTACCTCAACAAGCGAAGTGATAATTACTACGCCGAAATGCTTCTCAAGACACTCGGAGCCGCAAAGAAAGGGAAAGGAAGCGCATCCGCTGGGGCAGAGGTCGTCCTGGAAACCGTATCTTCGCTCGGCGGGAATACCACCTTCGACATGATGGATGGATCAGGATTGACGCGCTACAATCTTATTTCTGCTCGGCAGATCGCATCCGTACTTGAGGGAATGACAAAGGAATCGACATTTGCCACTTATGATGAATCTTTACCCATAGCGGGAATCGATGGCACACTGAAAAACCGCTTGAAGGAAACGCCTGCCGCTAATAATCTTCATTCGAAAACAGGTTCGATGACGGGCGTGAACACACTGTCTGGCTATCTCACGACCAAAGGCGGGGAGAAGCTCATCGTATCGATTATGTTTAATGGTTATGTCGAGGATGAAGAGCTGTTTACCAAGATGCAGGACCAGATCATCACGATACTGGCTAGTTATGAATAGGAGTATCGCAAAAAAGGAGCCCCAATAGCGGGAGCTCCTTTTTCTGTTGGAATCGTCGACTGAACTGGGTCAATGCCTGTAGCGGTCAATCAGCGCGTGACATATCTATATTCAGATTAGGAAGCAGGCGAAGCACAGAACAGCGATGAAGGAGGGGAAAAAGAGAAGATGCACCCTGCACTCTTTCATTGGAAGCGTTTGGAGCAAGTCGTAACAGAAGTGCTTTTACAGGCAGGTGCAAGACGCGAGCATGCACGGCTAGTCGCAGAATCTCTCGTCCATGCTGATTTGCGCGGCATAGAGTCCCATGGGTTGGCGAGGCTGCCGATTTACATCCAACGAATCGAAGCAGGCTTGATCGAATTGAAAGATGAGCCAGTGGTATGGAAACAGGAGGGAGCAACAGCACTGGTAGACGGCAAAAACCAGCTGGGTGCGGTAGTCGGGGTTGCGGCACTGGAGGAAGCGATCAAGTTGTCACGGCAGATGGGAATCGGGGTAGTTGGTGTTCGTCATTCCAACCACTTTGGCTCCTGTTCGTACTATGCAGAACGAGCGATCGCAGAAGGAAGGATTCTTCTTGTCCTTTCCAATGCCCCCGAAGCAATGGCACCTACAGGAGGAATTCGCCCTTTTTTCGGAACGAATCCAATTGCGGTGGGAATACCAGCAGGAGAAGAACCATCCTTTATGTTAGATATGGCTACGAGTGTCGCTGCCAGAGGAAAAATCGCCTTAGCCGTTAAAAAAGGGGCAACGATTCCTGCCGATTGGGCCATCGATCCGAATGGGAAGGAAACGACTGATCCCACACAAGCCTTGCTAGGCTCACTTTTGCCGATTGGGGGAGCAAAGGGTTATGGATTGGCGATGTTCATCGATATCTTGTGTGGGCTGCTAACGGGTGCAGCAACGGGACCACATGTAAAAAGCCTGTATGACAATTGGAATGATCCACAAAACGTTGGACATCTATTCTTGACGGTGGATATTGAACGATTTATGCCACTACGGGATTTTTGCACCAATATGGATGCATACATTCGTGAGGTGAAAAGTGTACCTACGAAAGATGGAGTATCCGAAATTTTCATACCTGGTGAGATCGAAGGCCGTAAAAAGCAAGAACACATGGAAAACGGAATTCCATTCGATCCGAATCTGACGAAAGAACTAAGCCAATTATGCTGCACCTATGGAGTCGATTTGCAGGCTGCGTATCATATCCCCTAACCAGATTTCCTATCGCAGGAGGTTTCATGGACAATACATCGCACATAGACTAATGTCATCGGTTTGGAAAGGGGTGAACGGCTTTGCAACGACACATGTGTAAAGGCAAAATTCACAGGGCGACAGTTACGCAGGCCGAACTGGATTACGTGGGGAGTATCACAATTGACGTTGCTCTCATGGATGCGGCTGATATCAAGCCATATGAAATCGTGCAAATAACCAGTTTGCGTAATGCCACGCGCTGGAAAACATACGCGTTACCCGGAGTATCGGGAAGCGGAGTCATTTGTCTGAACGGTCCGCCTGCCCACCTATTTTCGCCAGGAGATCTAGTCATCATTTTGAGTATGGGCATGTACAATGAATCCGAGATCGAACAACTCGTTCCCAAGGTCGTGTTTGTGGACGAACAGAATCGTATCACGAAAATAGAGGAGCATCATCTGATAAAGAATGGAGAGACACTGCCATAAAACCGCCAAACGTAGGAAAATGGGGCAAGCATAAGCACATGGTCAAAGACGAACTTTTGCAGGAGTTTTTGCCCAAAACCCGCGTGTACTCTCCTGAAGAGCTATGGGAGTATGCAGATGCGTTTACACACGTGATGCTGAAGCCTTCGGGAGGCGGCGGTGGGGTAGGAATTATTCAAGTAACGGCGCAAGGAGAAGAGCAGTATTTGGTTCATAGTGGGAGTCGTCGTCGTCTTGTGGATGGGAAAGAGGCCACGATCCGATACGTGGAATCGTTGTTTCGACCAAAAACATACCTGCTCCAGCCACGTATCCCACTCGGTAGAATCAACGGGAAGCCTTTTGATGTACGTGTCATGATCCAGCGAAGGAGCAACAAGGAGCCTTGGGTCATAACGGGGTGGTGTGCAAAGCTTGCAGGACCGGGCTATGTCGTGACAAATGTGGCTCGCAGTCGTGGAAAAGTTTTACCCGTCCGCACGGCAATCAAGCTGTCGAATATAGACGCGGGCCCGCATCTCTTGAGTGATATCCGCATGGTTGCTGCGGCGGTAGCTAATCGATTGGGAAGAGCCTATCCGACACTCCGGGAGATCGGTTTGGACCTAGGGATTGATGTGGATGGCAAACCGTGGATTATTGAAGCCAACTTCCGACCTGCTCTTTCTCTCTTTCAAAAGCTGGAGGATCAGTCCTTTTACAAACGAATTGTCTCCATGCGAAAATGATAGGAGGAAAACCACTTGTCGATGTTCAAAAGGTAAGATATGGGCAGGTGGTTTCCTCCGTTTTTCTACTTCTAAGTAAAGTGAGAAAAATGGTAATGATCTTGCAATTACAACTATGGCGTTGCTACTAGCTAAGGGACGCAAAAGTTGATAGAATGCCTCTCAATAAGGTGGGAGGTAATATACACGTCGATGATAACCTTGTCTAAGAAAGAAATGTTGCTGGTCAGTTTTATGCTGTTTTCGATGTTTTTTGGTGCAGGGAACCTTATTTTTCCACCCTATCTGGGTCAAGAGGCTGGTTCCTATGTTTGGCTGTCGATTGCGGGCTTTGTCTTATCGGCTGTCGGTCTTCCTATCCTTGGGGTGATTGCCATCGCAAAATCAGGGAGCTTTTACCAATTGGCGAGTCGTGTTCATCCAAGCTTTGCTCTTATTTTTCCTATTTTGATTTATGTGTCGATTGGACCCGCACTTGCTATCCCGCGTGCAGGCAGTCTCGCGTACGAGATGGGAATGGCGCCGTTTTTGCCGGCACAAGCCGCTGATTCCACATGGAGTCTTTTCCTCTATACGATCGTATTTTTTGGTATTGTCTTTTGGTTTAGTCTGACTCCTTCCAAATTGATTGATCGCTTTGGGAAAATACTGACCCCTGCATTGTTGACCATGATTGCATTGATCTACATCAAGAGCTTATTCACACCTCTAGGCCCAACGGGGGTACCAACAGGAAAATATGCCACCAATCCAGTTGTGCAAGGTTTTCTGGACGGGTATTTAACTATGGATGCTTTGGCTGCACTCGTATTTGGTATCGTGATTGCTAATACGCTGCGGAGCAAGGGAATCGAGGACAAAAAGCAACTGTCTGCGAATATGATCAAAGCAGGGCTCGGAGCAGGTATGTTGCTGACATTCATCTATGTCATTTTGGGACTGCTCGGTTCATCCGGAGCCTCTTTAGGTAGGCCGGAGAATGGGGGGCTGCTCCTGACGGCTATCATGAGGCAGCTATTTGGGACAAGCGGTACGCTGATTCTTGGTGTCATCTTTACCGTCGCCTGCCTCTGTGTATCGATTGGACTCGTAACTTCTTGCAGCCAATACTTTCACGGACGATTCAAAGGTTTGTCCTATAGAGGATGGGCAGTGATTCTCTGTGTCCTGAGCATGGGAGTCGCAAACTTGGGCCTATCGGAGATTTTGAGTGTATCAGTCCCGATCCTGGGCGCTATTTACCCAATTGCTATCGTGCTCATTTTGTTGGCGTTGCTAGAGCGCTGGATACCTGCGCATTCGTCTGTTTATATGACGACTGTCGCAGTTGTGACGGTTTTTGGTGTCGTGGATTTGATGAATCTTACATTTTTTAATCAGAGCTGGAACGATATCTTGGGTGTTCTTCCTTTTTATAAGGAAGGGGCCGGTTGGATCATGCCAGCGTTATTTGCTGGTTTTGTCGGTGTTCTGCTCGATTTTCGGAAAAGGACAAACCGCACAGGAACAGGAACAACGACTTCCCCATCAAAATAAGGCAGCACGTAAGAGAGGGCTTCGTTTTTGCGAAGCTCTCTTGTTGTGGAAGAAGCATTTTGTTACTTTATTCAAGGATCAATCGTATTAAAAGTGTTAAAGCCTAAAGCGTAGTTGAGGAGGTTCATTACGTGAAAGTAGCACCTGTTGCGGAAGGTGAGCGAATTCGGCAGCTAGATGGGATTAGAGGCTTTGCTCTCTTGGGGATCTTGCTAGTGAATATGCCGTCATTTTTGTATCCCATCATGTTCTTACCAGATGCAGGGATGGTCAATACCCATACGGAAATCGATGGTTGGATACGGCTTTTCTTTAACATGTTTGTACAGACGAAGTTTTACACCATCTTCTCGTTTTTGTTTGGAGTAGGCTTTTTTCTGTTTATGCATCGCGCCGAGAGCAAACAGTTGCCTTATCAGAGCCTGTTTACTCGCAGATTATTGGTGCTGCTGATTGTGGGGATGGCACATCTTGTTTTCCTCTGGTATGGAGACATTCTTCATACGTACGCCCTAGCTGGTTTTCTTCTGTTGCTGTTTTACCACAGGCAAGAAAAGACGATCAAAAGATGGGCGTGGACGCTCTTGATTGGTATGCAGGCCTTGTCTGCTCTGATGCTGACCGTTCCTGAGGAACTCGTTCCTATTCCAGATCAATCACCGCTCATTCAAAAAGCTATCGATGCTTATACCAATGGATCGATTATCGAGTGGTTGCAATTCCGGGTTGCTTACGAAATTCCAGTCGTTTTCTCTCTTGAGTTCATTTTTATCCTATCTGTTCTGCCGCTCTTTTTATTCGGATTTCTGGCAGCCAAGCGGGGAGTATTTGAGAGGACCGAAGAATTTATTCCAGCCATTCGCCGCGTATGGTGGCTGGCGCTGGGCTTAAGTGCTGTGCTTGTACCGATGATTCCGCTTGTTCAATTTGGCATCGTAAAATTCCCAGCCTCGATCTCGATCGCCGTTCAGACATTTGTTACCTGGAGCGGTCTTAGTCTGTGCGCTTTTTACATCACGTCACTGCTGCTTCTTTATCGGAAAGAGAGCGGCAAGCGCATGCTGAAGCATTTGGAACCAGTCGGCAGAATGGCGTTAAGCAACTACTTGAGCCAAACCATCATCGCTGTCTTGGTCGTGCGTGTTGGACATTTGTACGGAACGTCTGGGCTGGCTCTCGGATTGGTGTTCAGCTTGGTGATCTTCCCTGCGCAAATCTTCGTTAGTCGCTGGTGGCTCGCCAACTATCAGTTTGGTCCTGCAGAATGGCTGTGGCGCTGTTTGACATACGGCAAATTTGTACCAATGAAACGAAAAGGAGGATCTCATGCGATTTGACACTATCATGATAATTGCTGTCGTGCTTGTGCTGACGTCCTGTTATTTTTATTTGTGGAAAAGGCTTCGCTCGAAAACGTCCAGTTAATCTGGGCGTTTTTTGTGTCTTTAAAGGCCAGGGAAAGGCGTAGGATGGATAAAAGTGGAATGATTGGGGCAAAATTTTCCTATCTCACATACCTAGTAACAAGCAGCAGCGCTCTGACAGTAGGAAGGAGAAAAAGGATGGCTGGCAACTGGATTTCGTTTTTGATCGGCTCCTTTGTAGGATCGATAGCTGCACTCATCGTGGTGGGATTGCTTTTGATCTGTCTTTTTCGACCTCTTACCCAGTGGCTGCTCGCCAAGTTTATGAAGCGCCTCATGTCAGACCGTTATCCGGAAAATATTTTTGAGATGGTCTCCGCAATGACCAAAGTCAGTCCACGCTACGTCCTGGAGAACAGCTTGCGAGCAGCTACTGGACAAGCCATTGAGCGTCCTTTCGGAAGTCCACGCAAATTCTTGAACTTCGATAGCTTGATATTTTCCCCTGCACAGCTGGCAAAGATGCCATCCAGTGAGGATACAGAAGTGGATATGCAAATCACGATTGGACCCATGGCAAAAAAGCCGTTAACCTTGGACATTCCGCTCATGGTAGGGGCAATGGGATACGGTATCGGTGTAAGTGCCGATGTGAAAATCGCGATTGCAAAAGGAACGGCCGCAGTGGGTACTTTGACAAATACGGGTGAAGGTCCGTTACTTCCGGAAGAAAGGAAATTCGCCAAACATCTGATTCTCCAATACAACTCGGGAAAGTGGGCAAAGGAGCCGGAAATTTTGCGACAGGCGGACGCCATCGAAATCCATTTTGGGCAGGGGGCGACTGCAGCTGCCGCGAGCTTTATCCCCGCTGAATATATCCAGGGAAGAGCTGCTGAAATCATGGGGGTTCAGGATGAAGAAATGATTATCATTCCTTCGCGGCATCCGGAAGTATCGAAGCCGGAGGATCTTAAGAAGCTCGTAGACAAGTTGCGCACAATAACAGACGGCGTTCCGATTGGCGTCAAAATCTGCGCCAGTGCCATTCTTGAAAAAGACCTAGAGATTGTAATCCAGGCCGGTGTAGATTTTATCAGTATTGATGGCGGACAAGCGGGGACAAAAGGAGGACCTCCAATCCTGGAGGATGATTTCGGTTTGCCGACGATTTATGCGCTGACCCGGGCCGTGCGCTATTTGAAGAAAAAAGGTGTGAAAGAACGAATTACCTTACTGTCTGGAGGCGGATATAATACTCCGGGTGAGTGCTTGAAAGCTATTGCTTTGGGAGCAGACGGCATATTTATGGGGACGGCTGTTTTGTGGGCGATGACTCATGATCAGGTGACAAAAGCAATACCGTGGGAACCACCGACAGAGCTGACCACCTATCCAGGGAGCTTGAAAAACAAATTCGACCTCGAATCAGCCGCGAAATACTTGAATAACTTTTTTCTTTCGTTTGTGGATGAGATGGAAATTGCCATTCTCGCGCTGGGGAAAACGTCTATTCGTGAAGTGACCGCTGCGGATCTCGTCTCACTCGATGAGATGACGAGCAAAGTGACGAAAGTACCCCTTGCCTATCATTCATCCTCTTCCAGTTAAATCGCTTGATCCACGTACGAATGGGAGGGATTCGTATCGAACAGAGAATCATCCAAATCAAGTCGGCTGCACAGTATAACGGATGGACCATGACGCAGACGTGGGAGCATCTTCTTTTTTTACATTGGGCGATTTCCCCAGCGTCTATCAATGCGCTCATACCAGCAGGACTTGAGCTCGATACTTACGATGGCAAGGCATGGATCAGTATTATCCCGTTTTTGCTGAGTGGCGTGCGTTTGCATCGGATGCCATCCGTACCATTCACGACGACTTTCCCTGAAATCAATGTGCGGACGTATGTGAAGGCAAGAGGGAAGACGGGCGTGTATTTTCTTTCGCTGGATACGTCGAATCCGCTAGTGATCAAGATTGCGAAATTTTGGTACCGACTGCCGTATTATCGGGCCCAGATGGCTTTTCATCGCCAAGGGGATCGGATCGATTTTACCTCTCGACGTCTATCTGGTCTACCTCAGTCTCCCACGTTCGAAGGCAGCTACCAGCCTCTCGCTGACAGATTTTTCGCCAAAGAGGGAACGCTGATGCATTGGCTGACGGAGCGATACACACTCTTTTGCAGGTGTAACAGAACGAAGCAAATGATGTATGCGGATGTGGTGCACGAGCCGTGGCAGCTACAGGAGACAGCCTTTCATATTCGTGAAAACGCGATGACCGAAAACCTGTCAATCCCACTAACGGATTCTCCACATCTAGCACTGTATTCACGTGGGGTACAAAGTCTTATTTGGCCGATTCGAAGTCTAGCGGATCTATCTTCGGATCACGGTGGATAGTAGTGACTGATACCAGTACAAAAGGGTATCAGTCTTTTTGATTTGAGGCTTGCCAGACTGACTTTTGGTCGGTAAGATGGGAGGTAGCACTTTTTTTCGTAAAAACAGGAAGGATCTGGTATTTGGTTATGGCTCGAAAAGAACGAATTGGTGAGTTGGATCTGATCCGGGCCTTTGCATTCTTGGCTGTGGTTTATCAGCATGTCATTGGTGTGTATATCCGTGAGCCGGGACTGACAGAGCAGGTGTCGATCGTCTACGGAATGTTGTTTCATTTGCTAAAATTCGCTGTACCAGCATTCATTTTCATTACAGGTCTTGTTTTGTTTTACAACTACTCCGAAAAAGTGAACTATATTTCCTTCACGCGTAAACGGATAACGGAGATTTTGGTTCCGTATGGAATATGGTCGGTGGTATATCTTTACTTGATGGAGAAGCCTTTGGGTGAGGGAGTAGCGTTCGTTTGGAATGTAAGCAAAAATTTCCTGACAGGGACGTCCTCGTATCATCTATGGTTCGTCGTGATGATTTTTCAGTTCTATCTTTTGTATCCGTTTTGGCAAGGAGTATTTGAACTTTTCCGCAGATTCGTGACCAGCCGCTTCCGTCTCGTTGTCGCTCTTGGTGTCTCCGGAATGATTTATGGGGGCCTCATGTGGTTCTCAGCGCGGTACATCCCGGCGCACGGTTTTCGATTCGATCTGAATTGGCTTGATACGTATTTCATCAAATACCGTGATCGAAATGCGTTCTATTATTTCTATTACTTTTTATTCGGTGGCTTGGTCGCCTGCACGCTGCCTGCATTCCGTGCAATCCTGAAAAGATACTGGCAGTGGATCATCATTTCGGTTGGTGTCCTGTACGCAGTCATTGGCTATGAACTTTTCCGTGATTCAGGGCAAGGTCAAATCAATTTAAACGTAGCGACATCCTTGAAACCGTCCATGTTCCTCTATACGATGGCTTGCTTACTGGCAGTGTACGCTCTCTGCCTATGGATGAGCAAAAAGCCGTCAAAATGGACACATTGGCTAGGACTCTTCGGGAAATATTCGTACGGAGCTTATTTGATTCATGCGCTGATCTTGACGTACTTGATGAAGTTTTTGCGTGAGCTTCAGCTTTTTCACACGGGCGTGTGGGGAAGTTTGGTAGCATTCGTCTTGTGCTCCATTCTTTCTTTTGCCATATCATATGGGCTGGGAAAACTGCCGTTTGGTACTTGGCTGGTGGGGGCAGCAGAGAAAAAGACAAAGAAGATCCCGTCAACTCAAAAAGAATGGCAAAACGCAGGTTAATCGCAAGCAGTTTGGCCAGATGTAGAGAAATGTAGGAGGTTGAAGGGAGAAGCGAGTCGTCATGCTGTTAGCTTACATTCAGTTAGCCTTGGCTATGGCTTTAGTCGGAAGCAACATCTCCATCGGTAAAGAAATTGTTTCCCATGTTCCTGTGTTTTTGTTTTCGGAGCTGCGCTTTTTGCTCGCGATCGTCATCCTATTGCCACTGCTGGTTATGCGTGGGGAATGGAAAGCGTCTTGGAGCCGTGAGGAAGGCAAGGTGTTATTCTGGCAGTCGTTTTTCGGCGTGTTTCTGTTTAGTATTTGCATGCTGTACGGCGTTCAGTGGACGACCGCTACTGCAGCCGGTATCATTACGAGTACAGTACCTGCCTGCATCGCTTTGTTTTCATTCTGGATTCTCAAGGAAAAATTACACGCCAACAGCTTAGAGGCGATCGGTCTTTCAGTGGGCGGCATCGGCTTCATTACATTCACTGGAGGCGGCGGGGAGCAAAACTGGATAAGCATGCTGGGCAATCTGCTCGTATTTTTTGCAGTCATCAGCGAAGCGCTCTTCACGATTTTTGCCAAAAGACTTTCTGGGAAAATTACGCCTTTCCAAATGACGGCCGCGTTAAATGTCATCAGCTTTGTCTTGTTTCTTCCGTTTGCGATCTGGGAAAGCTTGCGGTTTGATTGGAGTGCCGTACCTGCAAATGTGTGGTGGCTTCTTGTGTACTATGCGTTTACGGCAAGTATCTTATCCTTTTTTCTCTGGTACAAAGGAGTGGAGAAGGTGGAGGCTTCGAAAGCTGGCTTGTTCACTGGAATGATGCCGATAAGTGCTGCTCTCGTGGCTGTCTTTTTCTTGAACGAAGCATTTACTTGGATGCATGGAGTGGGGATGATTCTGGTGCTCGCCTCCATTTTTATTGGTACACAGCAGCCACGGCGTATGCGTTCGTCAATGGAAAGCTAATAGAAATAGCATGATAGAAAGGTCTCGGAAACCCTCACATTTACACGTTGTGAGTATCCGGGCCTTTTTTTTGTAAGAAAACAAAAAGCGCCTTGACTCGTGGCCAAGACGCTTTTGCAATAGTTGTAGTTACATTTATTTGGTTAAGGCATTTTCCAAATCTTTTACACCGCTGTAGACTAATTCGAACAAGTCAGCAATGTTTTCTTCTTCAATGCAAGAGAAAGCAATGCGCAAATCGGTTTGACCGAGAGCGATCGTACCGACGCCATACTGTTCCAACAAGTGCTGGCGCAATGTTTCCGCTTCGACAGTCTTTAGCTTGAGGCACATGAAGTAGCCGGAGTTGAATGGATAGTAGGTCCACACGTCATTGTATTTTCCAGTGTCGAGTACTTCCTTGGTGCGGTTGGCGCGACCTTTCATGATATCGAATTTCTCCTGCTTCTGTGCTTTGTACTCCGGTGCAGTGATTGCTTGCAGGACGAACGTTTGGGAAGGATGTGATCCGCTGGAAAGAGTCGCGCGGATGATTCCCATTGTCTTCTGCTCCAAAGCGCTGAGCAAGTCGCTGGATGGGGATGCATACGTAATGAAGCCAACGCGGAAGCCCCATACGTAATCCTCTTTGGTAGCACCATCTACTTTTACAGGCAGAATGCGAGGGTGAACATCGCACAGGCCAGCGAAGAGAGATTCGTGCATCGAATCCTCGAAGAACAAGCCGAAGTACGCGTCATCTGTCACCGCGACAATGTTGATTCCAGCTTCAGCGCCTTCTTTGAGTGCAGCGACGATTTCTTTTCCTTCCTCTGGACCTGGTGTATAGCCAGTTGGGTTATTCGGGAAGTTGAGTACAACGATGGCTTTGCCTTTGTCTTTTTGTGCGAGAATGGCATCACGCAAAGCAGAAGCATTAAATTTCATCTCGTCGTTATACAATGGGTAGTAGACCATTTCCGCACCACGGCGGATCGAAAAGGTAAGCTCGTAGTTTTCCCAGTTTTTATCTGGGATGATGACACTGTCGCCGCTATCAGCGAACAAGTCAGATACGATGCTCAGGCCATGCGTCAATGCGTTTGTAACAATGGGGTTACTAAAGGTATGGTTAGCCAGTGAAGGCTGTTCCTCGATCATTTTTTTACGCCATGCTGCACGCAGCTCAGGCTTTCCTGCTGGCGGTGCATATTCGTAAATATCTTTTGGCTGGTAAGCAGACAGATTATCCTGGATGACCTTAAGGTGCATCGGTTGACCGTTTTCCAGTGCAATCCCGATGGTTGCGTTGTACTTTTTCGCTTTTGCTTTTGCTTCTGCGGACTGGCTGAGAATCCCCTCTTTTGGGAAATAAATCAGCTTGGCGATATTGGACAGCATTTCATATACGTGTGGGTTTTCGCGTTGGATCGTTTCGTTCAGCGTTGATGCTAATGAATGCATGGTAGCCTCCCTTTTCATATACAAACATCTATCTTTACCAATAAAGATAGCGTATCTACATGCATTTGTCACCCTTGCCCAGCGGGATATTTCAGATTTTGCAAGGTTCCTTTTGACAGCGGCGAACTGATTTGCTACTTTGAAATCGAAAACTGAGTAATGCGGGAGGGAGAAGGAAATGGCTGAACGCATGATCGTTCGCCTGGGGGACCCTATCTTGCGTGAAACTTCAAAAAGAGTACCATCCATTACTCCACAGGTTGAAAAGATTTTGGATGATATGGCCCAAACGATTTACGCTGCGAAAGGTCGAGCAGGCTTGTCTGCGATCCAGATTGGCATCCCGAAGCGTTTAGTTGTGATGGATTGCGGCAGCGGCTTGATTGAACTGATCAATCCGGTGTTGATGGAAAAATCAGGTGAGCAGGTAGGGCAAGAAGCTTGTCTTTCGATACCAGGTGTTTTTGGAATCGTTCGTCGGGCGAATTATGTCAAAGTTCAGACGCTGAACCGCCAAGGAGAGACAAAGACAATCGAAGCCGAAGATTTCCTTGCTCGGTGTATTCAGCACGAGATGGACCATTTGGAAGGAATTTTGTTTATTGATCATACGGAAGAGCTCTACTCGGCAAAAACAGGAAAGAAACTGAATCACAAGGATCTGCACCGGATACAGGCTAAAAGTAGAAAAAAATGGTGGAAATAAACGGAGCTTAGACAACAAGGAGATTGACTCATGAAACGTTGGAATATTATGTTAACCGGCTTTGGAACAGTAGGACAGCACGTAGCCAGACTGCTGGAGCAGCGACGGGAACGGTACCGCGAGCTTTATCAAGCGGATGTCAGACTCGTGGGAGTCGTTCGCTCGGCTTCCGGTCTCTACGATGAGAACGGAATCGACTCAGGAAAATGGGAAGACTATGCTCATACAAAACAAGCAAGGAACCCATCATGGAACGCGCTGGAATTTATCAAATCAGTTCAAGCGGATGTGCTCATCGAGGCTGGTCCATCCGAAAAAGAGGGAGGACCCGGTCTTACTTTTATTCGTTATGCATTGGAAAATGCTATACATGCAATCGCGATTTCAAAAGGTGCGCTTGTTGTCGATTATGCTGGTTTAGCCGCTCTAGCCAAAAAACATGGCGTCGCGTTGAAAGTGAGTGGAGCAACAGCAGCAGCCCTGCCAACGATCGATCTATTGCAATATAACTTGGCAGGCTGTGAAGTGAAACGAGTCGAGGGCATTTTTACGGGAACGACTAACTTCGTGCTCACAAAAATGATGGAAGAGGGGCTTACCTGTGCGGAAGCAGTCGAGCTCGCTCAGAAGATGGGGATTGCCGAACCGGATCCTTCTTACGATATCGATGGTTGGGATACAGCGTCGAAGATTACGATCTTGGCAAACGCCGCTTTTGGCGCACAAGTAAATCTGACCGATATCGCACGCGCAAGTATTAGCGAAATAACCGCGTTACAAATCGAGACGTGGAAGAAGCATACGAAGATTCCCAAGCTGATCGGAAGCATCCAAAAGGAAGCGAATGGCACGCTTTCTGTAGCAGTGGAACTGTGTGCAGTAGATCTTACCCATCCATTTGCATCTGTATCAGGTACGACAAAAGCCATACGGGTAGAAACAGATGTCATGGGGGATTTATTGGTCGTTGGAGGAAAATCGGATCCTGTCGCGGCAGCAGCGGCTGCCTTAAAAGACCTTGAACATATCATTAGCAGATAGGTTCATTTGTATGTGCTTCCAGTGTTCCTTAGGAATGAGTCGTTTACAACCGCGAGCATACTAGGGATGCACCACAAAAAAACGGCAAGGGGGCCATACGGATGAACCAATCGTCTGATGTCAATGCCGAGCTGCAGCAAGTATCTGCTTACCCAACCAAGCAAAAAATGCATCAAAAGGACGTCGCTTTGGTAAATGAGCAGGATAGCTGCTGTTGTACCCCCAATAAGCAGGCATCCGAAGCACAGCAGGAATAATGCCTACACGAAAAAGCCGGGTCTCGATTAAGAGACACCGGCTTTTCGTTTCATGCAATGCGTTCTATCCGATAAATTCTTGTACCCAGTAGCCATTTGTGAAGCCTACACCAATTTTTGTGAACGCAGGGTTCATAATGTTTTGGCGGTGACCTTCACTATTCATCCATTGTTGCATAACTTCTTGTGGACTCTGTTGACCCATGGCGATATTCTCACCTGCAGTCGAGTACTGAATGCCATACTGCTTCATCATGTCAAATGGGGAACCGTACGTTGGGCTGTTGTGGTCAAAATAGTTGTTAGCAGACATATCTTGTGCTTTTGCCAACGCTACTTTGGACAGCGCTGCATCCATTTGAACAGGCTTGAGACCTGCTTTTGCACGTTCTTGGTTCACCAAATCCGCGACTTGTTTCGCAAAATCACCAGTTTTTCCTTGATCCGCTTGATTTACTGGAGCGGCAGGTTGAGTGACGTTATTGCTAGGTTGCGCTGGTGCAGCTTGAACTGGAGCTGGTTGGACAGGCGCTGGTTGTACCGGCTTTGCTGGTTGCATCGGTGTCATTGGCTGTTGTACTGGCATTGATTGTCCAGGGGCAAAGCCTTGTTTTTGTTGAAAGAAGTTCCAAAATTGCTGGGAATTTGGAGCTTTTTGGAATTGTGGCATATAATATTGGAATTGTCCGCCAGGAACAGGGCAATTAGAAGCAGCCGAAGCAGAAGTAGCGAAGCCTGTTAGAGCCAAGCCCAGACCAAGAGTCATCGCGATTGTAACAGAACCAAAACGTTTCATTAAACAAATCTCTCCTTTTTTTTGCCTACGAGGTTAGTTGTCGGATTCGGATTGAGGAAACAACCCTACGCCAGCTCGGCGATTCACCCCAATGTGGAATATCTCATCCACAAAAAAGTCCCCCGCACTTCCTTTTCAAGAGGAAGTCTCGGCTTATTTCGTTTGGCATGAACAACGATATCAGACAATCCCAATCGAAATAAAGGAGTAATATATGGCAAATAGCTAGAAGCGTTGATAAATTAGGCTCATTTCGATTCGTTTGATTGTTCCTTCCATGCGGTTAAGCCGCCTTCCAATGCATTTGCTTGAAAACCATGCTCACGAAGAAGAGCGGCAGCTTTTTGCGCTTTGTTACCTGTTGTACATACAGTAACAATCTGCACATTTTGCGCAAGTTTTTCGGTTTCTTCATCGAACGGCTTGTCCTGTTCTTTCATTAGAAGATAGGGGACGTTACGTGTCGAAGCGTTTTCATGAACGAGGCTGCCAGAAATAAATTTTTCGGCGTCGCGTACGTCCAATAAAAGTACGGGCATTTTCTTTTGAAATAATTCGGATAATTGAATGGTTGTCAAAGTATGCAATGAAATCCCTCCCAATGCTATTGTAACAGAGTATCGCCTTCCCAGTATAAGGGTGAACGGTTGCTTTTATTGGACAACCATGGTAGAATGAGGTTGCTACTTGAAAAATTGATACCTAATCATTCATCGAGGTGTATTTGTATGCTGATGGATAACATTTTTGAATCCCCGATTCACACTGGCGCGGTCATCGGAGCCGCAAGGATGGAAGAGAGGAAGGGCTTTCATTGTTTTAGGTTTTCAAAAGGTTTAGTTTTTAATTTTGCAGTTCCGTCCTATGACATTCGCATATTGGCTGAGTAGGTAAAATTCACATATCATGAAGGCGTATCATAGCACATGATTTGGTATTTCTTCATGATATGTGAGCTTTATTTGCTTCGGTAAATATATGACTAGCATATTCAAATTGAATTTTTGGAGGTTTTTTTAAATGCAAACGAACGGAACAGTAAAATGGTTTAACGCAGAAAAAGGTTTCGGTTTCATTCAAGTAGAAGGCGGAGACGATGTATTCGTACACTTCAGCGCAATCCAAGGTGACGGTTTCAAAACTTTGGACGAAGGTCAAAAAGTTCAATTCAACATCGTTCAAGGCAACCGTGGCCCACAAGCTGAGAACGTAGTAAAACTGTAAGTCTCCTTTTAAAAAGAAACTGTCCTTTCGAGGGCAGTTTTTTTGTCGTGGTCCTAAAAGTAAAAAGGCGTTGGGATAGTCCCCAGCGCCTTTTCCTGCATGCGAATGGATTAAAAAAGGAACTATGGCGTCCCACCATAATTCCTCATTTTCTTCGTGCAAAATAGTTAAATACAAGTTTCGATTTCGACAGTTTGGAATTGACTGTCAAGAACTGAAAGACCAACAACTTGACCTCCGCCGATGGTAGTACGGCCATAAGTGGTGAGAAGGACATTTCCGTTGTTTTCTGCGACAGTAAGGCGAACTTCATAGTGGAAAGATGCGGGGACCAGCGCATTGAAAGCAGTGCGAGTATTCGCAGGGATAAATTGGGTGATGTCAAGCAAGGTGCTAACTGGATTCGTTTGTGTAACTGCGTTACCCCAGTTCAATACTTGCACACGTACTTCAACCTCTTCTGTGTTCAGATTTACCAGGTCGAGGTGAGCGGTGAGAGCACGGGCGAGGTTGTTTTGCAAAATACCAGTCGTTCTCACAGTATTTCTTCTTGGGCGTTTGTGATTTCTTTTTTCCGTATTACCTTGATCGTCGTCGTATTCGATTTCAGACATCCATGTTCACTCCATTCTTGTGTAAACTAGTGGGACAATAATACGATATTGTTTCTTGCCTTGATTTGTAACGGCGAACGTAAGGGGACGAGTAACTATTTTTGATAGAGGATGGTGGAGGTTTTTGGGGGAAATGCCTGTATGCACACAACTAGACTATACGGCACGATTCGATTGGGGATACGAAGGGGTGGAACAGGTCGGGGCAGCATCGGATATGATCGTCATTATCGATGTGCTCTCCTTCAGTACGTGTGTCGATATCGTAACGGGACGTGGAGGTATCGTCTATCCTTATCAGGTAAAGGATGAGTCAGCCTTAGCATTCGCTAATCAAAAAACAGCGCTGCTCGCTGGAAAACGCGGAGAACCAATCTCCCTTTCACCCGCCTGTCTGAAAACAATTCCGGTGGGAAGTAGAATGGTGTTACCCTCGCCAAACGGATCCACCTGTACCGTGCTGGCAAAGAAAACAGGTGCGAAGGTAATCGCTGCATGCTTGCGAAATGCACCATCCGTCGCCAGATACATACAGCAGCAGAAAGGAATCGTAACGGTCATCGCTTGCGGTGAAAGGTGGGGGAATGGAGCATTGCGACCGGCTATTGAGGATATGATTGCGGCAGGTGCGCTGCTTCACGGATTGGAGGGATATCGATTGTCACCAGAGGCCGAAATGGCGGTGGCAGCCTTCCGATCGGCCCAAGATCATCTTCCCGCTTACTTGCAGAAATGTGCTTCCGGACAAGAACTGATCAGCATGGGGTACCCGGAAGATGTCGCACTCGCTGCGGAATGGAATCAGAGTTGCACGGTTCCAGTGCTTAACGATGATTTTGCTTACGAAGCTATTTAGTCTTTTCGCATAAAGAATCCCTCATTCGGTAACCATGGTTATGAACCACATATGAGAAAAACTGGACAGGGAGGATTCATATGGATGAAAAGAGCAAGTCCATCAACCAGTCAGAAGAAAATATCCTGACGAATCGCCAAGGCCATCCGATCACAGACAACCAGAACTTGCGGACCGTTGGAAATCGCGGGCCAACCGTTCTGGAAAATTACGACTTTCTGGAAAAAATCACACATTTTGATCGGGAGAAAACACCTGAGCGTGTCGTGCATAGCCGAGGTGCAGGAGCACATGGCTATTTTGAAGCGTATGGAACCGTAGGAGATGAGCCGATTTCTACGTACACGAGGGCGAAATTGTTTTCGGAGCGGGGGCAAAAAACGCCTGTGTTTGTACGGTTTTCTACGGTTAATCATGGCACACATTCGCCCGAGACATTGCGCGATCCACGTGGGTTCGCGGTGAAGTTTTATACAGAGGACGGGAACTGGGATCTGGTGGGCAATAACCTCAAAGTTTTTTTCATTCGGGATGCCATGAAGTTTCCTGATCTTGTACATGCGTTCAAGCCTGATCCTGTCACAAACATTCAAGACGTGGAACGGATCTTTGACTTTATCTCGAACACGCCTGAGGCCATGCATATGATCACGTTTTTGTTCTCCCCGTGGGGGATACCGGCGAACTATCGGCAAATGCAAGGCTCTGGCGTAAACACGTACAAGTGGGTTAACCACGAAGGAAATGCGGTCCTGGTCAAATATCATTGGCAGCCATTAACGCAAGGGATTAAAAATTTGACACAAAAACAGGCGGAAGAGATCCAAGGGAAAAACTTTAATCATGCCACACAAGACTTGTATGAAGCGATTGAACGAGGAGAATATCCGGAGTGGGAAATGTGCGTCCAGATCATGAGTGATGACGATCACCCAGAGCTCGATTTTGATCCGCTTGATCCAACGAAAATATGGCCCGAAGATCAATTCCCGTTTCTTCCTGTAGGTAAAATGGTATTGAATAAAAACCCGGATAACTATTTTGCAGAGGTCGAGCAAGCAGCTTTTGGGACAGGTGTTTTAGTGGATGGACTTGATTTTTCTGATGACAAGCTACTGCAAGGAAGGACCTTCTCTTACTCCGATACGCAACGTTATCGGGTTGGCGCCAACTATTTGCAGCTTCCGGTCAACGCTCCCAAAAACCATGTCGCTACCAACCAGGAAGGCGGTCAAATGCTGTACCGTGTAGACCGGACGCAGCGGCATATTAACTATGAGCCATCGACGATTGGCGGATTGCAGGAAGCCAAGCAAGCAGCTCCTGATCATCAGCCAGAAGTGGAAGGGAAGGTCGTACGTCAAAAGATTGATCGCACCAATGATTTCAAACAGGCGGGAGAACGTTATCGCCTCTTGGAAGACTGGGAAAGAGAAGACCTCATAGTCAATCTGACGGATGCACTCCTTTCCTGTGATCGTCGCATTCAAGAGAAAATGCTTGGCTACTTCTCGCAATGTGACGAAGAGTACGGCCAGCGTTTGAAAGCTGGAATCGCTCAGGGCAATGGCGGAAACAGCAAAGAGATGGGCGGACCGATGGGCGCAACGAATCCCGGAGCGGCTGTCAAGGAAGCCGAACAGAAGTCCCGTCCGTCAAAGCCATACTGATGACCCGAGTCAACAACAATACTGAAAGAACAGCGGAGCTTTGCCGAATCCATGGTAAAGCTCTTTTTTTGTATCCGGTTGCAATTTGACTTAACAATCAGAAGGGAAAGCTCATATTCTAGCGCTCGTCGTTGATAATCTCAGTAATTACATGCTGATGGGGATTGAGCTAGATCAGAGGGATATCTGGACTGAAACAGTGAGAAGCGTACGAAAGTAATCGCAAAAAAAGTAACGCAATTCGAGTTTCCAGCGTCTTACAATTGTTTACATTAGACGATGGCGAGGAGATTCACGATGGTACGAAGAGAGAAATGGGTAGCATTATTAAGCTCTACCGCGGTACTCTGCCTATTGACGACAAGTGGGATCGCTGCTGCATCCCCTGCGAAGGCCGTTTCCCAAAAAGTAGAAGCTTCGGCTAGTACGAAGGGCAATACCGAGTTGAAGCTACAGGCTTGCAGTCAAGATGAAGCGAAAGCGGATGTTTCGGATACGACGATGAAGTCCTGGAAACCATTGGAGAATAGACCGGTACTGGAAGGGATTACTGCCATTTCAACAGGCGTCATTTTTGATGAAGCAGGCTATGGGTGGAGGCCTGGCATTTCGTATGCCTTTACAGGGGATGGGCAAGTTTGGAAATGGGGCTATCAATCAGACAGGAAGTATGAACCGCACAAGCTAGCAGGGATCAAAGATGCCAAGCAAGTCATGACGGATTATGTTCTCACGGGCTCCGGTGAGGTATGGCAGATCAATGAGAAGAAAGCACCAGAAAAACTGGCTGGTCTGGATAAAATCAAGAACATTCAGCAGCTCGACCTTCATGAAGGCGTACTCTTTTTACTAAAAGAAGATGGTACTGTACTGAAATGGGAAGAAGGAGCGAAAGTAGCAGAAAAGGTGACGAAGCTTTCGAATATCCGTGACATGTATAGCTCAGCCTTTTCCTTGTTTCTAGTAGATGACCAAGGGAAGCTTCTTTATCTCGATGGAAAATCGGGAGAGCTGAACACAGAAAATCTGCAGGTAATGGATATCCCAGGGAAAGTAAAGCAGGTTGCCGTCGATTACACGGATCGCGCCTTGATCCAAACAGAAAAGGGCGAAGTGTATAGCTACAATACAAAAGAAAACGAAAAAGTAGTACGTGCCGCTCATGCAGATGGTGCCAAGCGGATGGCAGTTGGCGGAGAAGGATTGTACTTGGTCGTAAAAGCGGACGGAACTGTTTGGGGCTGGGGACATAATACGCTTGGAATGCTCGGTGCGAATCTGGAAAATGAGCTCGAGGAGCCTGTCAAAATAGCAGATCTTTCTGATATTACAGACGTACAAGCGGGTACCGACCATGTGATTGCTCTCGATAAAAAAGGAAACGTCTATTCATTTGGCAGCAATATGACAGGACAGCTGGGACGAATCCCTGTTACGTTTGACAAATGGACAGAATTGGGCGAATTACGTGATGTAAAACAGGTAGTAACTGAGCTGGATCGACCGTACTTCGTTCGTAAGGATGGTTCTGTATGGAGTTTTGGTGCGGATCGAATGCCATATGAAGTGAAAGGACCTACGAAAGTAAAAACAATGGATAGCATCCTGAATTCTCCGGTTACCTTGAATGAGAACGGACAAATCCAGTTGTGGAGCAGTGGATTTAGCAGCTGCGAAACATTGGCGTTGCCTTCTCGCATCAAGGATTTCGTTGGTGGGGAGGAGCATCTCTTGTTGCGTACGGAAGATGACCAATACTTGACTGTGGAATTCAGCTATGATTCCGCCGAACGCGGAGGGGTATATGTCATCACAAACTTGCGCCCACAGAAAGTGGAAACTCTCAAGATAGATTCAAAATTGGCAGCGGATGTGACCAAGCTTTATGCCAATCTTTATACGTTTTTTGCTGTGACGAAAAATGGTCAGGTATTGTACGCAGAACGGAAGAATGATGAGCCGTTCACTTCATTTGCGTCAATAGCTGGTTTGGAAGGAATTCGTGAGCTTGCACCTGAGTATTTTGTCCGTTATACAAAGGATATCGCATCAGTTTGGGCAATCAACGAAGCAGGCAAGGTTCAGGAAATTCAGGCTTACCCTGAGAGCGAAGGAAATGACGCAGGAGCTATCAAAGTGAAGCTGGAATCCAAAACGGAAGAAGGCATTGCCATGATGAGCGGACGTTTGCGGATTACCAAGGATGGGCAAATTTTCGAACATGAATGGGAACCGCTTAAAAAGCAAAAAGTGGCTGCACCTGTTAAACTAATTTCCTCTTCGTACGACTATGCGATCGAAGGACCAGGCTCGCACTACCATGTGCTGGTAACCGAAAATGATAAGATCGTATTGATTGGGGATAATCCATACGGAAAAGGTGAGCTTCAACCAGATATGGTCAGACAATAAAAGACTGGGAGAATCGGCACAGTGGGAGCGAAAAACAAAAAAAGATCCCGTTTGAGAGAATAGACGGGGTAAAATTTGAAGTGCCAGTCACCACTTTGAACATCAGTGGACAAGAAGTATTCCGCACAGAGCCGTATAAAATCGATGATACACTGAGTAGCCCAACGGAGAAGGACAATCACACTTATTTTTGGTTAAAAGAAGATGTCTGCTATAAAGTAACGTTCAAAGAAGTGGAAGCGGAGGTGCAACAGCAACTGGTAGCCGCTCTGGTAAAAGAAAAGCCGATTGATCTGAAAAAGTAGCGGGAACATTTAGAGTCTGTACGTAAATCGTGCAGACTCTTTCCTTATCCCAGAGAGGTAGTATTCATCAATGTCATGGATAAACATGGAGGACAATGTAGAATTTTGTCGAATGTATATTTATGAATAAGCATGAGCCTATACGTACGTTGGTTCTATGGAAAAGGAGAATCTATGTAAATGCAGAAGTCATCAAATTCGTCCAAAGAAAACAGCGCTGCATGCTGCCAACCGTCGATTGCGCCGGCTGACGATTCTGCACGGATTTTAATAGAAGGAAATACCGAAGTTATCGCACAAATGAACATGATTAACTTGACGGAAGAAGATTTGCAGTTAATCGCAGCGTTTCGCCCTGTCATTGAGACTGAAATTGAGCAGATTACTTCTTCTTTTTATGAATCGATTCTCCACGTGGACTCTTTGAAACAAATTGTGATGGAGCACACAACCGTTGAACGTTTACGTCAAACCTTAAAGAACCATTTAATCGAGATGTTTGACGGCCGGATCGATCCTGCCTTCATTGAAAAACGCTTGAAGATTGCGATGGTTCATCAAAAAATCGGGCTTCCTCCCAAGTGGTACATGGGTTCTTTTCAAAACCTATTAGGCACACTTATGCGAATTATAGATGATCGGAAAGAAGTTTATCCTGAATCAAAAAAGCTGGCACAAGCTATTACGAAGCTGCTTAGCTTTGAGCAGCAATTGGTCCTGGAGGCTTACGAAGACCAGACACGTATGCTGGAGCAGCGCGCCAAGTCGATGATTGAATATCAGGCGTTTCACGATGATTTAACCGGCTTGCCGAACAGAAGGAAGCTCCATCAAGCCTTGCAGGAGGCGATTATTTGCAATAGCGAACAGGGTACGCGTTTTGCGGTGCTGGTACTGGACATAGATCGTTTTAAATTGATCAATGACTCTCTGGGCCATACGTACGGGGATCGTTTTTTGCAAGAAGTGAGCGATCGGATCAAAAAAAGCGCGGAAGGATTCGATGTGACGATTGCCCGTATGGGTGGTGATGAGTTCACACTGATCTGCCAAAATGTTGAAGGCGATCACGAGTTTTCGACGTTGGCTGATCGAGTGGTCAAGGAAATCGAGGTCCCCTATCTCTTGCAAGGAAAAGATTATTATGTCTCGGCGAGTATTGGCGTAGCGGTGTTTCCCGATCACGGATGTAGTGAGGAGCAATTGCTCAAAAATGCTGATGCTGCCATGTACGAAGTGAAGAAAAACGGGAAAAACGGATTTCAGTTTTTTACCAATGAGCTCGATGACCAAGTGTTGATGCGTATTGAACTGGAGAGGGATTTGAGAAAAGCGGTAAAGAATGACGAACTGGTTTTGTACTACCAGCCACAGGTTCAAACGGGGATCAATCAGCTCATTGGCGTGGAAGCACTCGTTCGGTGGAATCATCCGATAAAAGGAATCCTGTCACCTGGTGTGTTCATCCCCATCGCGGAGGAAACGGGCTTGATCTTTGAGATTGGCACGTGGACTTTGAAGGAAGCCTGCAAGCAAATGAAGAAATGGCATGATGCGGGTGGACCATTGATTCCCGTATCAGTCAATCTGTCCTCTCGTCAGTTCCACCAACCTAATCTCGTAGGCTACATCCGACAAATTCTGGTAGAGAGCGGACTAGAACCACAGTACTTGGAATTGGAAATAACGGAAAGCATGATGATGGACCCAGAACTTTCCACAGAAATTTTAAAGGAATTGAATGAATATGGCGTAAAAATTAGCCTGGACGACTTCGGAACGGGTTACAGCTCGCTCAGCTATCTCAAGTTGCTGCCTATTCATAAGCTAAAAATTGATCGTTCGTTCATTACGGATATCACGATGAATCCGAGTGATCAAGCGATTGTCGCAACGATCATTTCCATGTCGAAGCATTTAAACATGAATGTCATTGCGGAAGGGATCGAGACGCAGGGACAGTTAGATTTTCTCATGGAGAATGCCTGCAAGGAAATCCAAGGGTATTACTTTAGCCGCCCATTACCTGCAACGGAAGTGGAGGAAGCATTCATCATGCCGGTGCGTGAGCGTCTTGATCATCCTCTGTAAAGCATTTCTAAACAGTCGATGGAATCATTTTGAAATTATTGATACAATGATGAGAGTCCCTTCGGGGGCTATTTTTTTAAGGAGGGTTTTTCCGATGAAGAACATTACGTTCATCAAACATGTCTATGAAAAGCAACTGGGGGGTGAAATCTACTATGAACCCTAGTATTTTGAATGGCACCAGAAATCATCTGATCAACCAGCTTGTCTTTTTTGACGAGCAGTATTCACTCTTTTACGATCAATATGTACGGAACTACGGAAAAGAAAAGCAAGCCATCGATGAGATTGTCGAGCGTTACAAGCAAACACTTGAAAGCATTTTGGCAAAAGAAGACAGTGCACTCTTTCAATCGCTTAAAGCAATTACTTTATTAGGCAGCAGCGTAAAAGTGCTATTTGAAGATGATCAATTTGAGGAGTCATTTACTGTGGTTTATCCCACGGACATTGACCCGGATAACAACAGAATTTCATTCTTATCGCCCATAGGTAGGCAACTGCTGCTAGCGGCTCCACACGATTCTGTTGTGCTGGAAAGTCCGGTTGGCAGGCAACAGGTGCAGGTTCGGGAGATAAGCTTTACATATATGGGGGGATTCTCGTCACCTTAGAAATCTTCCCATCGCATCGATCATATGAGAAGACACTAACACGAGGTTAGTGTCTTTTTTTGTCCATTCTAGTAAAATGCAAGAAAAGTAAGCCGTGCGTATAGGAGGAAGACACGATGAAAATAATTGCCTGCCCAACATGTGAGCAAGACGTGCAATGGGATATGAATCGCCTACAGAAGCTGGAGGAGCGGTGGGTGATGGCTTGCGAAAAATGCGGTGACCAGTTGTTTAGCGTGTCAGAAGAAGAAAAGGAAATGATTCTTGTAGGCATGCGATTGACGGAAGAATATGTACCGGATATCATCAATGCTTATCACAATGAGGATGTAAAGAACCTCCCCTCTAGAGTTGGATTCGGAGAAATCAAAAAAAGCAATTCAGAGAACTGAATGGCAGGTGTTCATCCAACTGCTATTCCTTGTAATTAAACTGCCACTCGATACCAAATCGATCAACGACACTTCCTTAGCATTTACTCTAAAAGGCTCTTGAAGTGCATAGAATTCGGTTGCTTCCTGACAGTTCCTGTGTTGTGTATTTCCAATCTTCACCTCTATGATGGAAAGATAAACGAGCAAATATACTTCGAGAGTCATAGAAAAGTGGGTCCCAAGACGCTAGCGATTTGTTAGTGTCTTTTTATATTGGTTCAGGTAAAATTTAGTCGAACGATATTTCTGAAAAATAGAGTGAAAAGAAGGGATTTCATGATTGTTTTTGGGATGATGATTTGCATTTGGTTGTTATCACTTTGGATGCAACCGATCCTACAACCTTATGTGGAGGCTTTTCTGCTCTTTTTTTATGGGGACAGATATGAAGCGTACATTCCTTATGAAATGACAGCCTTACATTATGTGGTGAATGCCATGACACTTGGTTTCATCCTTGGCCTGCCACTTGAAATCAAATACAAAAGGGCAAAATCAAAAGGGCTCAAGAAGCTCAAGTTTCTTGAAAGCCTCGAGTCCGAGAATATCCTGTTTATTCTTTCCCTTGCGCGTGATCAGCAGGGTTATGTGACGGCAGCGGATATCGCGTCCCAATCTGCTCTTACCATACAAAGAGCGCAAGATATTTTAAATAAGCTTCAAAAAGATGGTTTCGCTGACCTAAGTGTAACCGAGAAGGGTGACATTCTCTATTATTTCGCGGGCTTTACTGAAGGTGAGGAATGAGCGGCGAATGAATAAATTTTTAGGTAGCTTGGTGATTCTTTTTGTTATTGGCGTTTTTCTCATACTTGCTTTGCTTTCTGGTTATTTTGTCATTGATGGCATCTATCAAATCTTAGACAACTCAATCTTTTTAGCAATCTTCATGAGTCTCATTTCTATTGGTTACGCAGTCTTTTACTTGGAAGGCAAGAGGCTGGCCAAAAAGCAAATGCAACGAACACAGCAAGCAATTGCAATGACTGTCGCCAATCGTAATCATGGAGTCGTCTCTGTTGCATCATTTGCTTTGGAATCGCAGTTACCGCTATCGCGGTGTGAACAAATTCTGAGAGAAATGGAACAACGAAAGGTTCTGAGCACGTCCTCCATGCCTGGCAAGATGACCGTGTATCAGTTGGATGATCACGTATACGGACATATGCCTTATGAAAGTGAAGACAACGAGGAGGCTGATGATGAGGAAACACAAAAGCTGGAACGAACGCAGCGCATACGCAAAAAAAGAATCGTTCGTGCTGTATTAATTACAGTCATCGGCACATTGGTTGTGATCTCCGAAGAACAGATTGTGTTAAACATGAGAGAGTATCTCTCTGCTGCAATTGCTGCACTTATCTTTCTCGTTTTGATCGGACGTTACCTATTGTCCTCCCATCGAAAAGAGGATCAACGGCATTCGGAACACGATGTTCTGAAGTATGTCATGGATAATAAAGGGGAACTCAATCTGAAAGAGATTCCTTATTATACGGATGAAAGTTATCAATCGATGGAGCTTATTATCGATAAATGGCACAAAAGCAACTACTGCTCGATTACGTATCAAGAAGATGGTGGAATCATCTATCACTTTCCGAATTATACGGATGAGTCAAAAGTGTACGATTATGACGATGATTATGATTCGATCCCTGCATGGATCGATAAAAGGACGAGATTTCTGCTGTTTTGCTGTTTAGCATTTGTCTTCAGCTATGTAGGCGGATATGCCCTTGTACATTGGAACAGCCTTATCTTCATTCTCGCTTGTACCATCATAGGAGGGATCTACGGTTATTTCGCCTTCACACAAAAACCGGTGCTAGAGAGAATGGAGCGAATCGCACTGCAAGTAGCTACGAAGAATGGCGGTGCTTTAGCAGTTTACGAGTTGGCTTACAATGCCAGAATCACTATGGATGAAGCAGCAACGTTATTAGAAAAATGGGAGCAAACGAATATTGCCAGAAAAGTGTACTCGGAGGAAGGCGCGCCAGTTTACATGGTGAGTGGCTTGGTTTCCAAAGAACAAAGACTACGGTCGGAGCATGTTTGAATACACTTCCATGATCTGCACATACTACCAACACTCAATCGATCACAACCAGAGGTGAACAGCAATGGCACGTTCGAATTCCTTGGTGTATGGACAAGCCCGTGCAGCTCTTGACCAATTAAAGTACGAGATCGCTGCTGAATTTGGAGTCGAGTTGGGCGCAGATACGTCGGCACGCCAAAATGGCTCTGTCGGCGGAGAGATGACGAAGCGTTTGGTACAATACGCGGAACAGCAAATGTTTCGTCTGTAATCCCTTCTTGTGAGGGATTTTTCTTTCGCTTACATTTGACCGAAATATCACGTATAGTTAGAGGAGAGCGACGAGACAGTCGCAAGGAACGAAGAACAGCAATAGGGGGATTCTTGGCTTGAATAGCGACAATTTGCATAACTGTTTGTTTTTCACTTCCAATCGTTTATCCCGTGTGATCACGAAAATGGCGGATGAATCCTTCCAGCGTTATGGATTTTCTCCTACACATGCGTATCTTATGTTGGCTGTAAACGAAAAGGAGAAGGTGACCCCGACCCAATTGGCGCAAATTCTTCATATGACACCATCAACGATTACTCGTTTTGTTGATAAGCTCGTTGGAAAAGGATTTCTGGAGCGAGAAGTAGAGGGGAAAAACATCTTCGTTTTGCCTACGAAAAAAGGCCGAGAAGCTCAGGCGAACATAGAAGAAGCCATTACAGATATTTACAAAAACTATGTGGCATTGCTTGGAGAAGCTCAGGCAAAATCAGTCACACAGATGATTCACGAGACAGTCGAAATGCTGGAAAAGAACGAGTCAAAGTCTTGATTCCAGCATTTGTAAGGAACGGGATAGTTGACAGTGCCCTGTCCTTCTGTTAATTTGTATGTACAAACAAATAACGTTTGGAGGATATTCATGAAAACTCTCGTCATCGCCGTACACCCTACTATGTCCCAATCTCGTATCAATAAAGCATGGAAGGAAAGAATGCAAAAAGAAGAAAGCGTAACGGTTCACGATTTATACGCTGTCTATCCCGATTTCCAGATCGATGTTGAACATGAGCAAAAGCTGATGCAAGAGCACGATCGTATCGTCTTTCAATTTCCGCTTTACTGGTACAGCACACCAGCCCTTTTGAAACAGTGGCAGGATGCTGTGTTGTCGTATGGTTGGGCTTACGGATCTGAAGGAAACAAGCTGCATGGAAAAGAGCTTCTCCTCGCGATTTCTACGGGCGGACCTGAGGAAGCTTATCAACGTGAAGGATACAACTACTATTCTATCAGCGAACTGATCAAACCGCTGCATGCGATGGCGAATTTAACGGGAATGAAATTCTTGAAACCCTTCTTGTTCCAAGGGGTATTGGGGGTTTCGGATGAACAAATTCAGCACAGTGCAGAAGAATATGTGGCTCATGCACTGGACGCTTCCATGGAGCCGGTAGGAAAATAGTCAGAGACGAGAGACGATGAGAAAGTTTTCATCGTCTTTTTTGTGTTGCTTGAAGTGGTTCTGGGTGCCCCAGCAAAAACCCTTGACCAACAGGTACCCCAAGTGCCAAAGCGACAGATAAGTCCTCCGGCTCCTCGATTCCTTCCAGTACAAGCTGCGTTTGATCTTGGCAGTATTGGACGAAAAGTGAGACGAGCTTTTGCTTTTTCGGCATGGAGGACAATTGCTTGCCGAAGTACCTGTCGAGCTTAACGATATCTGGTTCATACTCCACAATCTTTTTTAATGACGCGGCACCCGAGCCGACATCATCTAATGCGATTAGGAATCCATGCTGACGCAGCTCACGTATTTTTTGCCCCAACAAACTTATCTCCCACATCTTGTCTTCTTCATTGGCCTCGTTGATTTCCAGGACAATTCGACTGTTCCACGCTCCAAACAAGCCCTCGGTAATAAACGATAGGAAAGCAGGGTTCAACAACGTAGAAGGAAACACATTGATGAACAAGAGTGGGACATGATCGTGAAAAGGCACACTCGTAAAGTATGATTCCATTGCTTTTTTCATCGACAATGTATCCAATTCATACAAGTGTCCTTCTGCACGAGCCTTTCGAAAAAGGAATTCTGGTGAGTGGTGTGTAGAGGAGCGAAGAAGTGCTTCGTACCCGAAAAATTGTCCTGTCGTCAAATGCACCAGAGGCTGAAAAACAGGATATGGCGGTTCCTTTGCCAATACGACGTTCATGGAATCATATTCCTTCCTGCACCAAAGATTTGAATTCAGGAAAAATTGTTTCCTTCAGGAAAAATGAGTTGTCGATATTTTACAACATAGCGGTATTGTTTGCAATGCAAGCTTCATGCGTGATTAAGTTTTGCATCAAGGAAACAAAATTGGATATGTACAAAATATTTTTCATCTTGTAAACTAGGCTTGTAACCGTCAATCAAGATTGGAGGAGATTGGAAATGGAAGCCTTTACGTTACCGGTACTGCCATATCGCTATGATGAGCTGGAACCTTACCTGGATGCGAGAACGATGGAAATTCATCACGGAAAGCATCATGCAACGTATGTGGCAAACTTAAACAAGGCCCTAGAAAACGACTCGCAGTTCAGGAATGCTTCGGTCGAAGAACTAATTAGTAACTTGGAGGATATCCCGGAAGACATTCGCATGGCAGTTCGAAATCATGGGGGCGGGCATTATGGACACAGCTTGTATTGGTCAATCATGAGTCCGACTGGCGGCGGGAAACCAACAGGGGATATTGCGAAAGGAATCGACAAATATTTCGGAAGTTTTGAGGAAATGAAGGATGAATTGACAAAAGCAGCTGTCAGTCGTTTCGGATCAGGATGGGGATGGCTCGTAGTCAACGGAGACAAGTTAGAAGTGACGAGCACGCCCAATCAGGATACTCCTTTTATGGAGAAGAAAACGCCCATATTGGTCGTAGATGTGTGGGAGCATGCGTATTACTTGCAGTACCAAAATAAACGCCCAGATTTTGTCTCGTCGTGGTGGAATGTGGTCAACTGGGAGGAAGTCAATCGTTTGTATAACGAAGCAATTCGCTAAGGCAGGTCCATCAATGAACAGACACGCGGTCTATTATCAAGAACAGGAAAAACGTCGAGAAATTTTGGTGTTGCTTAAGAAGCGTCGTTCGGTCGATGTCCAGGAACTGTCAAAGCATCTCGGTATAACCAAAGTCGCGGTGCGTAAGCATTTAGATGTTTTGCATAGGGAACGGTATATCGAGTCTCGAATCGTTCGCCAACGAACAGGCAGACCAGCCCATGTGTATCATCTAACGAATACTGCTGAACAGTTATTTCCGCGTCACTACAGCGATTTGGCTACAGAGATGGTAGCGGGCATTCAAGATTTATACGGGGAAGCTTTCGTTGATCAATTATTTGAGAAGCGGATGGCACGGATGTTACAACACTATCGAGAGGCAATGAGAGGACAAGGTTTTGACCAGCGAGTGAAAACGTTAGCGAGCATACAAAATGAAGAAGGATACATGCCTCACTTGGAAAAAATCAGGGATGGTTTGTATACGCTTGAAGAAGTAAATTGTCCTCTCCTACAAGTAGCCATTCGCTATCGCCAAGCATGTCAATGCGAGCTCTCCTTGTTTGAGTCGCTAGTAGACGCGCATGTAGAACGTACGTCGTGTATGACGGAAGGACAAGTGAAATGCCGTTACCTGATAAAAGAAAAGCTCAGCCATGAAGAATCGTAGTGAGCAAGACATCCGTTACAAGGGCGGATGTCTTTTTGTTGCAAGCAAGGGGTTGGGCGGTCGGTGATTCATAATTTTGGCAAGGCGGGGCAACGGCTTTCTCGGGTTTTTCGGGATAGGGTTGTTCTTTTTTGTCATGGGAAGACGAATTGTTTACCGAAAGGGCAAGTGTCTATACAATCAGACGGGCGATCACGTATGGATAAAGGGAGGAGTATTTTGATGGAAAGGAGTGAGGACATGCCGAACGACAAGAAAAAACCTAAGAATAGAAAGCCAATTCTTAACCATCGAGGCTCCTTGAAAAAGTCGAGTACATCACTCCCGCTCCTCTTTGTCGCACCGAAGGAACAGCTGCTGCCTCAGGAAGCTGCCATGGATAAGCAGAAAGTGTTTCGCTCCAAGAAACCTAAGCGCAAACGAAACCATGTGCCTCCGCCTCCGGTCAATCAGACAGCTACTGAACAAGTCACACCGCAGTCGACTTCTCCCACTCCTCCCGCCTCCATGGATGCCAAGGATCTTACGCAAGAAAACAACAGTGCTCAGCAAGAACTGATTCACGCAAAAGTAGTCTACGTGGAACGTACAGGTCAATCGTTCATGCAGGTTGCTTTCCTAGAAGAAATTTGGGACGTAGAGTGGACCCATTCCTTACGTGTGCCTTGGAAGCTTGATTGGAAAGAGGTTGAATGCCAAAGTAAGATCGATGTCCAACACGTTCGCCACGATGATAGCAAAAAGATTGTCTGGCTGTCAGGTGAGTTGGAAATCAAGGGTTTGGGGGTCACTGTCCATTCGGAAAAAGTAGAGCATGAAACGATTCGCATTCCATTTAACTCGACAGTATTACGACCATCCTTACCGAAAGCAAATGTAGGAACAAGCGCAATTCTCCTCACAGCACCAGCTTGTCCGACGAATAGATGGGTAGAGATGGGGGAATGGCAAATCACAGTTATGGCAGATCCGCTCACCCATTCGCAATCAGAATGGAAGGAGTTCAGCGGCTTGGCAACCATTAGCGGTCGTGTATGGTGGTATCGGAAGCAGCTGGTTCCCGTTCCGCCTCCATACATAACGAAAAAGGTAAACAGTCTTTTCTAGAAAAAAAGGGCAGATAACGCTTGGCATCAGCCAAATCCATATTGAATCTAGTCCATATAATATAAAGAGAGTAGGTTGGTGATAAAGGAGTGAGTAAAAATGGGTATACATGGCGATGGCTGTAAATGTGGCCAAACTCAAGTTACGCAAAATAGCTGCACGGTGGAAAACGCCCGTGTGTTCGGAATGGCTTCAACCGAAACCATTTTTCCAAAAACGATTAAAGTACCTGTAACATTGGCAGAAACGGCAGTTGTCGTATGTGTGGAGGCTAATGTACATTTGGAGAGGCCTGCACTTGAGATCATTCGGGTATTAAAGAGCGTCATTCTGGAGCAATGTGAGCTGGTTCCCACATTCAACCCGTTGTCTGCAAAGTTGTTCGTCAGCGGTTTTATTCGCAAAAATATCGAGTACACCACAGTCGATCAAGTAACGGGAACTGCTGTATGCGGTGATGTACGACATACAACGGCGCTGATACCATTCGATTTCTGTACGGATCTGACCTTTCCGGCTACCGGACCGACTTTGCAACTGGCACCAGATTTCGAGTCACACGGAGAATATTTGAATAAATCGGGTCATGCGGCAAAGATTAACGTAGGTTTGTTCGGCAACCGAAAAGTTTACAACGAGAGACCGTATTGTGAGCTGGTATTCACGGAATTCACCGAATTAGACATCGGTTTGGAAAATAAGCGGTGCAAAGACACAACGAAAACATTCTCGACCGTCCGTGAAAAAATCGTCCTGCGTCTTGGGATAAAGGTTTTGCAAGATCAACAAGTTCCTATTCCAACAACACCACCACCGACACCACCACCAAAACCGACATTTCCGCCACCATGCAAACCGATATGTCCACCTAAGAAAAAATGGTAGTACACAACAATACAGAACCTATGAGACTGTCCAGAAGCGATATTGGCACTGGATTGTCTCTTTTTTTATTCAAATGAAGAAAGCGATTACAACATACAACGTGGGACTGATGGCAGCCCTTTATTCAACCGTGAGAGGAGTTCGGGGAACCAAGAACGAAATAGAGGTTTCGGCTTCCGACAAGGGTTGTCAAACAGACAATCCTTTTTTTCTGATTGACTCTGTACGTAACTACAGCCTTTATCATAACGATTGAGGAGGAAAATATGGATGGGTTGACCAGAAGCCAAGTGGCGAGTGAAGCCAATGTGCATATGGAAACGGTCAGATACTACGAAAAAAGGGGACTTATCGCCGCAGCTCCACGCAATAAATCCGGCTACCGCATGTTCCCTCACCAAACCGTTACGGACATTCTATTTATTAAACGTGCACAGGAAATTGGCTTTACCTTAGAAGAGATCAAAAACCTCTTGAGTCTGTACAAAAATGACGAAGAGTTGCCGACCCAGGAAATGCACCAGATGGCTCTTGTAAAAGTAGAAGAAATCAACAAAAAAATAAGCCAGCTGCAACATTTCAAATCATTACTAGAGGAAGTCACGAATCGTCCACCATCGATGTGGTCCCTCTCAAAGGAGCAATGCCCAATCATGCAAAAATGTGCGAAAGGAGGGGAGTAGACATGGGAGCAAAAATCGAGATATTTGTAGATGGTAGTCATTCCAGTCCTGCTTTTGTGGAAAAGGTCAAAGCGTTATGCTGTCCCAAATGCGAGGTCATCGTGCTTAACAAGCTGGAACAGAGTGTCGAAGGTGAATTTGAAGAGAAAACGAAGGCGTATGGGATTGAAGCATTGCCAGCGGTGACGATGGATGGAAAAGTAGTCGATATGGTAAAAGTGAATGCGGTAAAGAAAGAACATGAACGGCAAATTTTCAAGGACGCGGATACGCTGTAATAAGAATGCGGAAGAAAAAGTAATAAGCATTTATGACAGCAACGGTTCAAAACATAAAAAAGATAGCCCTACACCTTGCAAAAGTAAGGTAAAGGCTATCTTTTTTTTGAACTTCGTGCTGGATGTCGCTCCATGAAATAGAGAGAACTGAACTGTTTGAATCACTAGAGGCTTATCGATGGGAAGATTGATATAGCGGCTAAATTTGAACGCTTTACCTAAAGAGTGACATTTCGCAAAATTAACAATTTTATGACCTTTCATCTTGTAGATTTAATTATATAATTACATAAAAACCAAATGTTTCCAGGGAGGCTTTATGAAAAAACTCTCATTTTTTCTTCTTATTATCTTATTTTTCACTTCTATCTTTATAACTCCAGATCTTACCTATGCCAAACAATTGCCTATATCTCAAAACAATATAACAAAATTGGTTATTCATTCTTCAATCAACAAACTTACGATTCGAGGCACTCCTAATGCTAGTTCTATAGATGCTAATTTAACAACTATAAATAATCTGGATAATATAGACTTTAACTTAACTCAGGATAAGGATATAGCATATTTATCAATAAATCGAAAGGTTGAAAAAAGAGAAATAATAGATCTATTAATTACTTTGCCGCCTAGCTTAACTATCGAAATTATTGATAAAAAAAGCATCCTTGAATTATATGATCTCTCTGGAGAAATATCTATTACTGATAATGAAGAAGACATTTATATTGAAAATACAAGTAATTTATCAATAAAAGACAAATCAGGGAATATAAAAGTCAATAATAGTAACCTTTTGGATGCTCCAAGCTCAAATCAAACAGTAGATATAGAGGATGGCTCTGGTAGTATTGACTTAAGAAATATTAATAGTTCCATAAAAATAGTAGATAGATCCGGCGATGTTCATGTTAGCAGAGTCCATGGTAATGTTGATATTACAAATGATGCTGGTAATATAACTGTTAATAATGTTAAACAAAAAGTCATTATTGATGATGGATCCGGCGATATACATGTAGAAAGAGTTGGGGACTTAATTCTTAAAGAAACTGGATCTGGAAACATAACCTATGATAAAGAACTACCTATCCCTGCCCCCTCCCGTAGACTTAGTTCAATAGGTAATATGTATGAGGGCATGTATATACAAAAAGATGGTGGTGAAAAAACTCCATTTCATTCACCATCACCAATTGATATAGAACCAAATTCAAACATAGTAATTTCTATTTCAAACTATAAAAATTCAACATTTGATAATTTTCATTTTGATACAGACTCAAGTTCACTTATCCCTAGTTTAATTAGAAATATAGGGGAAGGCGCCTCAGTTACTATAAATATTGATAATAGCGCCAATGTAGAACTTTTAAATACTCTTATTGTAGGAGAAAAAAACTACGATGAAAATGATAATATTATTGAAGATACATCTTCTATAGAGCCAGCTTTAATTAAAGATTTAATAATTGGGACGATTGCTTCTAAAAGTAGTGTAAACGTAAATATCAATAATTCAGCAAATGTTACTTTAGCTAATAATGACTCTACATTACATATTGGGGGTGGAAGTTTGATTGAAAGTGTTATAAACGTACTTTCTGATTCAGGTTCCACAACTATTAACTCCGAAGAAATTAATGTGAATATTACGAATAGCGCTAACATCAAATCAAAACCAGGTACAAATGCGGGAATAGTTAGAATATATAAAGGGCAATTAATTAATGAAATGATAGATGGTAGAGTAATTGCAAATAGCAAAATAAATCTTACTATTGGAAAATCCAGTAACGTATCATCAAAATCAATTACCATTATTGATGGTGAATTAATCGATGAATTAATTGACTCTGAAGACATTACATCTAGTGAAATTAAAGTGAAATTTGTTGATACTGGAAACGTTAATGCACTGACTAAGGTAGAAGTAAAAGATGGTGAACTTATTGATGAAATACTTGATATGGAGAATATTTACACTTCAACTATACGTGTTAATTTATTAAGGACTTCAAATGTTACTAGTCCCATATTATCTGTTTATGAAGGTGAGTTAATTGATGAAACCTTAGATGGTGAGGGATATTATACTTCAAATATTCAAATAGATTTTAATGATTCTTCAAATTTTTATGGAAAACAGTTGTTTATTGAAGAAGGTGAATTAGTTGACGAGGTAATCGATAGTGAAATTTCTAATGCTTCTACAATAAAAATAAATCTAAACAATACTAGTAATATTGATTGTGAAGAATTAAAAATTATCGAAGGTGAACTTATTGATGAAACTGTGGATATTGAGGATGATTTTACCAATACAGTTATGGATCTTACCATGACCTCATCAGCTAAAGTTTCTGGAAATAAACTTGAAATTATTGGTGGTGAATTAGTTGATGAGATAGTAGATGCAGCTAATGGTATACGAAGTAGCGTTACTATTTCTATAAATGATACAGGAAATTTCGACAAAAAGGGGTCTCAACTTAGCGAGGCTCTCATAACAGATGGTGAATTAATTGATGAAATTTTAGATGTAAGTGAATCTATTTCTGTATCAAGTGGAAATGTAAATATTGAATCAACAGGAAATGTCACTTCTGATAAAGTTATCCTTACAGACAGTCAATTAATGGATGAAATAGTTGATGGACCTTATGTCGGGGGAAGTACACTGAATGTAAACGCTACCCATTCAGCTAACGCAAAAACACCTTCGTTAACCCTTCTAGATGATAGTATTTTACTACCTCCTATTGATATTGACTCTATAGAACGATCAAATATTATTTATCATGTAAAAAATTCTGGAGTTCACTTATGATCCTCTCCCTTCAAGGCACTCGATTTATTATTCATTTGCCTGATTGATCAAGTGGAGCGACAAACAAAATCCGTTTCGGGGCATAAACTCTCCGTTCTTAGGTAGTAGCGTTCACGCATTTCTTTTACGATTTTTATAAAAAGCGTGCGCTATGGAAGGAGAAGGATGTGCGATGTTTCGAATCCGTTTCAGTATATTTTTGAGTGTATTTGTCGCGATGGTGGGGTTGATGATTATTGCCCCCGTAATGCCGCCGCTTATCCGTGAATTAGGACTCAGTGAAATTCACTCTGGCATCATTATTTCACTCGGTTCTATTGCAATGGCTGTGATGGCACCTGTCTGGGGGCGGTTAAGCGATCTGAAAGGAAGGAAAGCGGTCATTGTCATTGGTTTCCTTGGCATGTTTGTGAGTTATGTCCTGTTCACAGCGACCATGTATGCAGGATTATCGCAAATAATAAGTGGCTGGCTTCTCGTTGTATTGCTCATTGTGGCACGCGGATTGATCGGTATGTTTATCCCGGCAGTTCCATCTGCCGCACAGGCGTATATAGCGGATGTAACGAGCGAAAATGGTAGAGCGGCAGGAATGGCCTTAATCGGTGCAGCCAATGGGATGGGTCTCGTTCTTGGTCCAGCGATTGCTGCAGCCTTTGCGCTGATCGGTCTGATTTGGCCGTTATACATTGGTGCACTGTTGCCGCTAGTCGCATTAGCCATTGTATGCTTCTTGATTCCGGCTCAAAAACCCATTATTCACGAAAAACCTCCCAAGGTGAATCCTTTTCAAAAAGGTCTCCCCCTATATTTGTTTGCCGGTTTGGCAACGATGCTTAGCATTATCACCTTACAAGTCGTTGGAGGGTTTTATTTTCAGGATCAGCTGTCTTTGACAACAAAGGAAACCGCCAGAATGTTATCAGTAGGCCTTATGATTTCTGGCGTAGCGATGATTGTCACACAAGGACTGCAAATGAAAAATCCAAAATGGCAACCTAGATCGCTCATTCTTTTTGGGGCGGTGCTTTTAATAATCAGCTTGTCTCTCTTTCTTTTCTTCATCAATGTGATCGTCTATTACGTGGCATTTTTCTTGTTTGGTGTTGGAGCTGGGCTCATGATGCCAGGATTTATGGCAGGGGCTTCCCTTGCCGTTTCGCGTGAACAGCAAGGAGGCGTTGCGGGACTTGTGGCATCGGTCCAAGGAATTTCCGCTGTAATCGCACCGATTCTAAGCACAAGTCTTTACCAGCTGAATAAATATCTGCCTTTTGCCGTAGTAGCATTAATTGTGATGCTGATGGGGGCGACATTGCTTTTCGTCAAAAGCAGGTCAAAAATCAACGAAAATACAATCATAGATTCGTAATCAAAAACGATATGGATACCCTGATGTTCTGGCATATAATTGGGATAGCATTCTCATACAGGGAGGTCCTTTGCTGCGTGAAAATAAGCGAATTATCCCAATTAACCAATGTCAGTACCCGGTCGATCCGCCATTATGAAGAAAAGGGCTTGCTACAGGCAGAACGACTGGAAAATGATTACCGTCATTTCAATGAATCGGCAGTCAAGCGCGTCAAGATGATTCAACTGTACTTGAAGCTGGGGTTAACAGCGGATGAAATCAGAACGTTGTTCAGAGGGGAAGTGGCATCTCCCGACGATTACGTATATTGCGAGGAAATGCTGGCGACTTACGAACAAAAGCTCAGCAGAGTGAACGAACAGATTGAGGCACTTCAGGAGTGGAAGAAAACGCTGGAGAGGCAAATATCAATTACACGTGGAAAAAAAGTTACGAGCTAGTTCACAGTCACGGCCCTGAAGCGATCAGCTACTCGCTCCGGGGCCGTCTTTTTACAAGGAATGTAAGTTTTGCCCGATGCCACCATCCACAGTTAGCCGCGCACCAGTCGTAAAGGTAGCGTCAAAGGCGAGGAAAAGCACCGCTTTCGCCACTTCTTCTGATGAACCATGACGTTTCATTGGTGTAACCTTATCGCCATGTTCTTGGAAGATAGCGCGTTCTGCATCCGTGAAGCCGGCAACTCCCATGGAAGGCGTGTTAATGAAACCGGGACTCACGACATTGACGCGAATCCCCTTGTCTAGCAACTCCACCGCAAACCCGGAGGCCAAGGAACGCAATGCCGCTTTGGATGCACTGTATACGCTCATGCCGGGGTAGCCGCCTTCATCTGCTACGGAAGATGTAAATACGATCGAACCCCCTTCATGAATGAGCGGCGCCAATCGCTGAACGGTGAAAAATGCCCCTTTCGTATTTATCTCAAAAATCCGATCGTAGGTCTCCTCAGTGACTTCCAAAAACGGTTCCAGAATGGAAGTGCCTGCATTCACATGGAGAAAATCGATCTTGCCAAAATGCTTTTCAACATAATCTCCGAGTGCTTGCACATCCTTCATGTTCGATACATCAGACACCACAACATGTGCCCGTTCGCCCAGCTCACGCTTTGCTTCGTCCGCATTTTTCGGATTGCGACCAGAGACGATAACCTCGGCGCCGCCTGCCAGCAATGCTTTTGCCACGGCCAAGCCCATACCATGTGTACCTCCAGTTACGACAGCTTTTTTCCCTGTATAGTTGTTCATTTTTGTTCCTCCTTTAGTGAATGAGTTATCTTTCTGAATGTAGTCTAAACGTTCACGCTAATGTGAAGGTCAAGGGCATAGATTTCATTCTTTCACTTCTCCAAAATTTAGGTAGTCGGTATACCAAAAGAAAAAACTGTTGTAAAATTTTTGAAAGGGAGTGTGTGGAATGTTAAAACAAAAGCAGATTATAGAAGCCGTTCAAGAAGCTTGTAAGCAAGATGAACAAGTTACATCATGCATGATGTATGGCTCCTTTACGAAGGGCGAGGGAGATCAGTACTCAGATGTTGAGTTTTATATTTTTATTGAAGATTCTTCTTTCGAGACTTTTTCATCCAAACAATGGGTTGCCAATGTCGCTCCGTACGATTTGATGTTTTTCAATGAATACGGAACCGAAGTCGTGATTTTTTCGAATTTAATCCGAGGTGAGTTTCATTTCTTACCTGCCTCTAAACTCGAAATCATAAAAAGCTTCAAGCCGACGGGGGTCTTCCCTGATCTAGACTCCATGTTTATTTACGACAACACGGGAATGCTGAGAGAATGTCTGGATTATATAGGGGGCAAAGGTCCAGAGAGAATGACAGACGAAAATGTTACCTTTGCTTTTCATAACTTTGTTAACGCTTGGTTGTTGGGAATAAACGTGTTAAGAAGAGGAGAACTTGCACGATCTCTAGAGGTGTTAGCCTATGTGCAAAAGTATATGTTGCAGCTCCTTAGAATCAATGAGCAGAATGTAGAGAGGTGGCTAAACAGCACGAAGAATTTGGAGAGAGACTTGAGTCCAGAAGCCTACGAGGATTATGCATTGATCACAGCAAGATTACGGAAAGACGAGTTGGAACAAGCCTATAGGCATGCGCTGATGCTGGCGGACAAATTGAGGAAACAATTGGAGCCTCACTATGTTTTTGATTTGGATGTGAAAATGATCGGTAAGTTGCGTGATTATTTGAGTCAAATAGAATAGAAAATGGCAAAAGGACTCCTAGTGAGTCCTTTTGCTTTGTCGACTAACTTACTCTTTTGGATTAGCTTCAAGAGTTGCTGTCCATAGAGGAATAAATCATACAAAATCGGGTTCGGTGTCGAATGGGTTGGTTATTATTGGTATAATGAAGGGCATTGAAGCCTTGGGGGCTGAATCGAACATGAATGGGAAGTGACAGTATTGCATGATCAATCCAGAGGAATATCCTCATAACAAAGAGAGTCTTCGTTACTTACTTGAACGATCAAGAACGAGAACACTTTCCCATGAAGAAGTCGCAATGTGGTGTTTTCTATTTTGGTCAAGATGGAGATCGGATGAAGACGATTTATTTACAAAAACAGATGAGAGGACAATTGATATCGTGATGGAGATTGGAGAATTTTGGGTTGAAAAGCCACAGTATGGAGTCCAATTGATCATTTTTGAGGACGAGCAGATAGATATGTGGATTGGTAGATTACAATAATCGGTTAGAAAAGCACGATAGATTTGGAGGGGAATATTTGGACACTCAACTAACACTAAATTTTTTATCTGCGTATGTCCACCAACATAAGTACTATTTGGATGCTTGGCGTACGAAAGGGCTCTCTTGGAATTGGGGAGCTGCACTTTTTGGAGAAGCATGGTTTGCCTTCCGGAAGATGTATCTGTTTGCAGCCATTATTTATTCTGTGAATCTATGTGTGGGTTTACTATTGGGTTTAATTGGACTTGATGATGCTACTTTTTATGAAATATACATTGTCTTCGCAATTCTTCAACGAGTGCTTTTCGCATTAACAGCCAATTTTTTATACTATGTTTCGGCTGTGAAGACAATTAAAAAAGCTCATAGTAAACATACAACGCTTGATCTAGAAGAGACAAAGAAGCTGGGTGGAACTAGTGTCCGGGCCGTTTTTGTCGTGGTGCTGATAAATTTGTGTTTTAGTCTGCTGGATCGATTCTTAGCATAGCGAAAAATTTTCCTCAGTAGAGGAGGGAAATAGCATGGGAGAAGCATATAAGCTGCTTTCAAGGTTTATATATTTGCGAGAAATGCAATTACCTGCTAAATGCCACCTATTTACATATGGAGTCAGATTCCGATACATATAAGAACGGCTATGATTGTCCCCGATGTATAGAGAAAATGCCATCTAAGCCTGTCGATGAGGAGCTTGATCACGGTCTGGCGTTAGATAAGGTCGAGTATTTAGACGGGTTATTGACAATATATAGGGAATTAAAGGAGAATCTCACATGAACATTTGGCCTAAGCCTTTCTTGGAGCCAGAAGTATTAAAACAGCGTCTGCTTATCCTGAGCGCACTGGATATCGTATTGTGTGAAGAGGAATGGCTGCGCCGATATCAGTTCGATCCGCAATGGGATGAAAACACGACATTCGCGAGCGTTAGCAACGGTTCAGGCGACGATCTTTACATCCTGTTCACCCCCGAGGGCGTTATTGTAAAAGGATTCGATCATGAATCGGAAATGAGCCCACATGCTAGGGAAGAATACGAGGTTTGGACTGGTATCTATGAGCAAGTCCCTCCCGCATTGCTTAATCGACTCAATGACGAAGCGTTGACCAAGGAGGAAGTTACATTTTGCCTTTGGCGAGAATCTACTGATCACGTATGGAAAGCGGGAGAGGTACATAATCCGCATGGGTTAGATGATGGATCAGATTTTTTGCTAGGAATGATATATGATAGTCCAGAAAACTATGTAGAGTGGGCAGAGGACTACTACGAGGTGAAGGTCCCGCTTGATGTAATTGGTTATGTCTTTACGAATACTTCCATCACCAAAGAAATGATGATGGAGCTAAATCCAGAAGTTGATCTGGAAATGGCGATGAAGGAGCTTCAAGCAATCGGTTTTACAGTTGCGGAAAGTACCCATGACTCACAAAAATAAAATGGAAAGAAGATGACGATATGCCAAAAGGTATGTATTCTCAAGGACTTGCCGTCCTGTTGTCAACAGCGGTTCCGATTCACAAAATAGCAGACAGGCTCAAAGATCAATTCGAAATTGCGAATATCATAGAAACGTTCGACCAATGGGTGTTCAGCGGCCCTAGCCTGCTTATTCCGTACCGTCCAGAAGTAAACGGATATATCCAGGTCGATGTCGTCGATAAGCCTTGGCCGGATAGTATGGGAGATCCGGCAGAAGATACGATGCTGTTTGGCGCTTGGTCGATGGGCTTTTTCGGACCGTTTACATTCTCGAATAACCTGGAGCGGGCAACTCAGCAGTCGTGGGGATTTCCCGAAGGGCGGCAAGCCGCAACCGAGCACGGAGCGTTTATTCGAATCCGCTCTTCTTTCGTGTTGGGGGAGTCGGATGATCAGGCTCCAGTACTGCCTGAGGATTATGAGTCGCTCCCTGAGTTGATGACTGTCACCGCCATTGCAGAGTCGCTGTTGAAAATGCCAGAAGCTCTTTGCTTTTTTAATCCGAATGGGGAGTGCCTCGCGTCTGCCGAGCTGATGCAAGAGCTCAATCAACGCTATGAGCAAATCCAGCTTCTTCCGCTGGAGCTATGGTCCAATGTCCGGTTGTTCAATCTTCCAGAGGGATGGCTCCTGATGGATACTGTCGGCATGCAGCAGTTGGATGTGATCGATCATGAGGCGGTATTTAATGGGGATGCCTACGATCCGAATGAGGTCGCGAGTTTTCTACGTAATATATCGAACTATGTATACGAGAATGGTCCTGTTATTAATGACGGCGATACAACCGATGGGCCGGGGGATGAAATTTGGAAGTGTGTCTTGCAGGAGGAAGGGTTAGCAAGCCCTCCGCGTGATGTGCTTCGCTGGTATCCGTTGGATGGAAGGGAAAAGCCTGCGGGATTGGAATAAATGAAGGCTAAGAGTGAAGGACATGGTCCGATCACTCTTTTTTTCTTTCTATAAAATCGAATTGCGTACACAGGCAACAGTAGTCTGATACAAAATAGTGACAGTGCTGGAATATTTACGTACGTTAATTGGCTAATTTTTGTTTTCGTTCGTGTTTGTTGGTAGTATCTTGCTTTTTGTTAAAAAATTCTCGGGGGTAATACTTTTGGCAAGAGTGTGTCGCTCTCTCAAAACCGAACGATAAGTATCAGACTAACTTGCGCAAATGACAAGCACACGTTTAAAATCTATGCCGAGGAATAGTCCCTGGAACCGAAATCCGACAGAGCGTAGACAACCCCAAATATCCAAACAACGGATACAAAAACATGAGCAACTGACTATACCCAATCAGGCACAATACGAAAGAAGCAGAGAATAAATACAAGTAAAGCCGCGATTCCGGAACGTCCAATAATTCACGCAGCTGCTGACCAATCCCGAACACGTTGGAAATGAGTGTAGTAAAAATCTCGGAATAGAGCACGAAAACAAAGAACAGCTGCAGCCACTCGTTCCATTGGTCCGTTACAAAAAGAATCGGGATATTCATGAGACGGACATCGTCCCAGTTGGCCAACATGGCAGTATGGACGACGAGGAGCATGAATCCAAGCACGACCCCGCCAATGACGGCTGCCCGAAACAAAACGACCTTTTCGCGGATCGCATAGCCGATCGGGATGAGAACGGACTGGGCCATAGCCAGATTAAAGGACACGTATAAGACTGTTTTCCATAAGAAGGAATAATCGGATGGGGGTGAAAGCGGCATGGGGGATTCTGCGGTGCCATCCAGCAAAATGAGCAAAGCGAACAATAACATGGACGGAACGACAATCGCATTCACGACGAGTAGTTGCTCCAACCCTTTACGCAGAAGCAACAGAGCGAACAAAACGGTGGCTGTGGTCCCGACCAAATATGGAATATCAAACTGCTCCTCCAAGACCGAACCCGCGCCTGCCAACATGACAGTCGTTACGCCAAAAAGGGTGAGAAAGACCAAAATATTCATCGCACGACCGATCATCGGTCCAAAAAGTTTTTGATTAAAGGATTCATAGGAGGGTGTGCGCAAATGATGAGCGATTAGCATCATCTTGTAGCCCAACCAAACAAAAAGAGATGTAGCGAGCAGGATGCCGATTGTTCCGGCATGACCGTAAGCGGTGAAAAACGCGAGAATTTCTTGACCGCTCGCAAACCCGGCGCCTACGACGGTTCCAATGTACGTTGCTGCGACCTGGATACTTTTTCCCCACAACTTCATACTGGTTTTTTCCTTTCCCATCCAAATAGATGCTAGTACAAGTGTATGAGTCTCGGAGAAAAACAGAATGAGAAAACTCGTCTCTCTCATAACATAACCTACAAAAAAGCGAATGGCACGTGACCATTCGCTTTTTCGTATAGATACCGACATTTTACAGAAGAAACATCGCCACGATTGTCGTCACCAAAAGTCCGATCGCCACGGGATACAGATTGCGTCTCGCCAGCTCAAATGGGTCTACTCCGCAAATCGCCGCAGCAGGAATCAATGCCCAAGGAATGATCGTTCCACCGCCGACCCAGATGGCGGCAATTTGTCCTAGCGCTGTTAACGTAGCCGCACCAGCACCCAAAGCTGTTGCGAATAGTTGAGCCAAAGAGCCAGCCAGTGTAATACCCGAAAACCCTGAGCCATCCAGCCCTGTAATGACCCCTACTGCGGATACAGTAAGAGCAGCTACTTCCTTGTTAATGGGTATCGTCTGTGCAAGCGCCACGCCGAGGTCGTTCACGATTCCGTGTGAACCCTGTGGCAGGACCTCCCCAAACACCTTGATAAACCCACTGTCGCCCATATAAAAGAAAGCAGCAATCGGGATGACCGGACCAAATACTTTAAAGCCAAACTGAAAGCCTTGAATGAGATGTGTGGTTACTTGCTCGAAACCACTTTGCTTGTACGCGAGCATCGTTGCGATGATGAGAATGAGCAAGGCGGTTCCGCCCACAAGCGCCGTTGCATCGCCTCCGCGTAAATCAAAAGCAAACATGGCCACGACATCGAGGATAAATAAGACCGGTACGAGTCCAGCTAACGTACGACGCACGCCATCTGACAACGGGACTCGTGCGGAAGTAAAAACATCATCGGGTACGACTGTCTCTTTGGGAGACGCAAGCACGCCGAGCTTCATGTCCTTTTTCAAATACCAGAATGCGATTGCAGTCGTCACGACGCCCATAATGATAACGAGCGGGACACTGGCCGAAATCACGTCCGAGACAGGAAGTCCTGCGGCTTTGGCCGTTAAAGTGGGAGCCCCTTGAATAATATAATCGCCGGACAGTGCAATTCCGTGTCCAAACAAGTTCATCGAAACGGCGACACCCATCGCCGGCAGGCCAGCGCGCAATGCCACGGGCAACATCACAGCACCGATCAGTGCGACAGCTGGAGAAGGCCAGAAAAACCAGGAAATGACCATCATGACGATCCCGATCACCCAATAAGCCAATGTAGGATTTCGAACCAAATGGGTCATCGGCCGAATCATCGTTTCATTTACGCCCGTATCCGTCAAAACGTGACTCATGGCAACGATGATACAGATAACTAAAATCGTCGGCAATAGCTCGGTAATCGCGTAGATGAAGCTGCCGAATATTCCGCCGACGGCAGTTGTCACAGACCCTGTCGCGACGAACCCGAGGATCGCTATGCCTACGATACTAATCAGACTCGTATCTTTTCGCAAAACCATTACGAGAATAATGCCGATCACGAACAAGACATACACACCATGTATCCACAAAAGCTCGATTCCCATGTCGCACCCTCCTTTTTCGTTACTCCGATGAAAGTACCTTGATGTGACAATATATGCGAAAAATAGGCCATGGGTGAACGCGCACCGTAGAGCGGACGAATGAATCAACTGGGAAACTGGCATTTTTGTACATGATATGCCACTATTAATGAGTGACGAATACTTGGGTTCCAAGCAAGAGAGGGGGATCGGCACATCGACGTCCTTAACCAGTACGTCGTGCAGCCAACTACGATGAATTCGACTACACCCATCCAACGTAAAATGGACCAGGCAATTGAGCTTTTGGAACGTCGTTTCCTGGAAAGAAGTGAATTGATTCGCCTTTTAATGCTTGGCATCATGAGCGGGGAAAATGCTTTGTTAATCGGTCCGCCGGGAACAGCCAAGTCTCAGCTAGCACGATCTGTTTCTCAGCTTTTCGGATCGGAACATTGGTTCGAGTATTTGCTTACCCGTTTTACGACTCCCGATGAGATATTCGGTCCAGTCTCTCTTCAACAATTGAAGCTGGATCAATACGTACGAAAAACAGCAGGCTATTTGCCCAACGCTCAGTTTGCGTTTTTGGACGAAATTTTCAAAGCGAACAGCGCGATTCTGAATGCGCTGCTTTCTATATTGAATGAACGAATTTATTTCAATGGCAGAGAAAAAGAGGAGGTTCCGTTGCAGTTCTTAATCGCTGCATCGAATGAACTTCCCGATGACGATGATCAATTGACCGCTCTTTATGACCGCTTCCTGTTCCGCTATGAGGTTCACTATTTGAAGCATGCTTCCAGTTATGAGCGCATGTTTTCATTGCCAACGACGCCTCTTCCTGTTGTGTTCTCTCTCTATGACGTGAAGGATATTCAAGCGGCAGCGAAGCATGTGGTCATTCCAGAAACCATCATTTATTTTCTATACCGTCTAAAACAAGACCTGGAAGCAAAAGAGTATGTGCTCTCAGACCGTCGTTGGAGCAAAATTGCGCATGTATGGCGTACTTCTGCTGCCTTGCAAGGACGTGACCAGGTGACAATCTGGGACACGGTTTTCACTCCGCATATGCTGTGGAATGTTCCTGAGGACTTGACGGTCATGCAAGAAGCGTTTGAACAACAATTTACGGAAATGCTGAAGAATGATATGGAGAATGAATTGCCACTCCAGCGCTTCGGACAAATTGCAGATAAATGGAAGGAAAAAGAATCGGAGCTGCATGCGTTCCAGTTTAAAAAGGAAGTGGGCGCAAAGCTGGGCAAGGAAGCGATGGAGCGCAATGTCCGTTTGTTGGAGGAGAGTCGCGATGAGATAGAAGAGACGGCGCGAGACTTGCGTAATCGTCTCATTCAGTGGGAGAAGCGGGAGCACGATCTGCATGCCTATGTCCTGGAAAAAAACCGCTTGATTCCGCATATAGAAAAATACGCGGTCAAATATTCGTACCTGCGAATTGAAGGCGAACGGATTTTGCAGCAGCTACAGCGCACGTATCGGACGATTTTTGACAAGGAAATCCCCGGGGCGGATTATGATTTTACGTTGTAGGGGGTAGTTCGAATGATCATTCGCGCTAGCGGTGTTGATCGCTATGTATTTGAAACGTACCTCGCTTCTTCGCGCACCGCTCAGGAATGGGTTCATGAGGCGCGGGCACGAGCAGCATGGTTTGATTTAGATCTATTGGCCGATTTTTTCCTCGTCTTTTATTTGGAAAAGCCGGAGATCGACCTGACGCAAGAATCTACTCCTTTTCATCAGTGGATGATTCGTACGCTCATGAAGCAGTATTTTACACGCATGATTCATCCTCGTACAGTCGGGCAGGAAAGCGCGTCGTTCAAAACCGCAATCAAGGCCTTGCTGTGGTTGACAGAGACGTTTTCTGAGGAAGTGAAGCAGCGGGAGAAGGATCAACGGCTTTCTCCGCTCTTAACTGGCTTGAAAGACCAGCAAGGCGAGGAAGGAAGTCAACAAGCACAGCTTTCCGAGCTACTGACAGAAAAACAAAAGGCCAAGCTCGAGTTAGTTGGTTATACACTTCAACAGGGGAAGCGGGTCGTGGAAGATAAGCAAGAGGTCATGGATACCAAGCCGTTAGTGCGGGCAGAGGTATTGTCTTTGCAAAATCGCATTACTGAGTTGCAAGAAGAAATGAAAGTCCAGTTCACGAAACGGACCAAGCTCCTGCAAAAGGTGAAAAAATTGGAGGATGAGCTCGCCCAACGCGAAAAGCAATTGGATCGACTCCAAAAGCAAGAGAAGGAAGCGATCGCTGCTTTTGAAAAAGAGCTGGGACAATGGCTGGAGCAATCATTAAAGGCGACGCTTTCCGCTGAAGAACTCGATACGCTTTTTGTTGAAGAGGTATTTACAGCCAGTCAACGTTTTGCCAACCGAAGCTGGGGGCATGAGCTTGGCAAGCTGCGCAGGCAAAGCTTTGAGCAGTATTTGAAATGGATTGAAAAATTAAAGCGACATCCTGATCTGGTCGCTTTTCTGAACGAGGTAGGCAGACAAGTCCATCGCTTTCGTGTGAAGCGCAAGGAAATTCGCTCCAGACATTTTCCTGAGGAATACTATGATTTGCGGCAATCGGGCGATATTGCACACATGCTGCCTGGTGAAGCTGTGCTTCTCGCTGATCCGGACTTCGAGAGTTACTTCATGCTCAAATGGCTGGAACAAAAGCTCATGACCTACGATACCTCGGGATGGGTAGAAGAACCGCCAAAAGGTCCGGTGATCTGCATGCTGGACACATCCCATTCGATGCGCGGAAGTAAGCTGCGGCTTGCACAAATTTTCATCATGACGTTTGCCGCCCTCTCAATGCTGGAAAAGCGTGATTTTATCCTCCTCTTGTTCGGGGCAAAAGGCGAAATTAGAGAGCAACCGCTCTATCACAAGAAGCCAGATTGGCCTGCCTTTTACGGCCTGGCGCAAATGGCGTTTGGCGGTGGGACTCACTTTGACGCCCCGATGAAACGAGCCATCGAGCTGGTTGAAAAGGAACAAGCGTGGCGTGGAGCAGATTTTGTCATGGTAACGGATGGAATAGGGGGCATTTCTCCTTATGTCCAAGAAAAGCTCATCTCTTTGGGCCAGCATAAACAAGTTCGTTTGCACAGCTTGATTGTGGGTTCTGCGAGGCAGCATCTCGTACAAGCGTATGATTTGCTGGGCGTTTCTCACCGTGTCAAATTTGCGACGAGCTGGGAAGCGGATGGGGAAGAGAACACGGGACTGCTCCTGGATGTATTTCAAACAGCCAAATAAGTGATTCGACATCACTTCCAAATCTCGTCTCCTCATGTGGGACGGGATTTTTTTATGAAGCTTAAGAAAAAGTTTAACTCTTACCCACTTTTTTCTTTAATAGTTTCGCCTATGCTGAGCGTAGTTAGCAAAAGGAAAATGGTAAAAGGAGGACACCATGAACGAACTGATCAAGCTGGCCAAGCTTATACGGGGAGCCAATGTCTTATTTTCAAATATTGCACAAAAAGAGCTAGAGACAAATGAACTCAATTGGCAGCAAGTATTGATTCTCGAATTTCTTGGAAACGGGCCAAAAACAATGGGGGACATCAGTAAGGCTGTCGATTTGTCAAACAGCACAACTTCAGGCTTAATTAGTAGGCTGGAGGAGGAGAATTTGGTACGAAGATTCCGAGACAGAACCGATCGCCGAATCGTGTGGGTTTCACTGACGGAGCGATTATGCAGTGCATAAAGTAATCGGCTGAAAAAAAGTGGATGGACCGCTTTTCTCAGCCGATGATCATGACTCAATTAGCCGACTCTTGCTGCCATCGTACGACCGAATTCAAGCTCATCGAATTTGCTCTGAACCACTTGACGATCGTATTCCCACACGGCATCCTCTAGCGCATACTCCACCGGAACATCCCGGATAATCGTAGCCAGCTTTCTGCTCAAGTACACCTGATCGCGATTTTCTTCCAGCTTGCTGCGCATTTTAGGCGTACAGCTTGCCAGATTTACATATAGCTTGTCCAGATCACCATGCTCGGTAATCAGTTTTGTCGCTGTTTTCTCGCCAATTCCTGGGCAACCTGGAATACAGTCAGATGCATCTCCCATTAAAGCTTTGACGTCAACGACTTGTTCAGCTGAAATTCCACGCAATGCCAAGAGGCTCGCTGGATTATAATGTTCGTGTTTGCCACCATTTTTCAGGATTTTTACACTAACTCGCTCAGATACGAGCTGCAAGCTATCGTAATCACCTGTCGCAATGATAACCTCGTGTCCTTCTTCGGAAAGACGTGTGGAGAGCGTACCCAATACATCATCGCCTTCAAAGCCTGGGCAACCAATGTTCGGAACCGAAAACGCATCCGTTACTTCTTTTACCAAATCGAATTGTGGAATGAGCTCATCCGGTGCCGCTTGACGATTGGATTTATAGCCGTCATACCATTGACTGCGCACCAAAGACTCGCGTGAAGCGACATCCCAGCCCACCACGAGATGAGTAGGACGTGTTAACTCTACATAATCAAGCATCATTTTGGTAAATCCATAAACTGCATTTGTGTACACACCTGTTGAAGTCTGGCGATAGGCTCCACCCCAAGCAGAACCATAAAAGGCGCGAAATAAAAAGCTCATGCCATCGATGAGCAGTACTTTTCCTGAATCACTCACAAAACCTTGCCCCTCTCACTACCAAACTATACGCACCATTATAGCATAAAGGAGCGGGACAACCTTGTCAGATTTTACAACTGAAATATCGTAAGGAAACGTGCATGTACTTTTATTACCGTGGGATGATAGTACCACAAGAGGTCAACAACCACCTCTTGAAATCAACTTCCGGTCTCAAGGCGAGAAGCAAAACGCTGACGGTTCAAACCCGTCCCGGGAGAAAAAACGCGTCGGGAGGAATCAATCATGGCTAACAACCAAGGTGGCACCAACAATCTGGTAGTTCCTCAAGCGAACCAAGCTTTGGATCAACTGAAGTATGAGATTGCATCTGAATTCGGTGTAAATCTCGGACCAGACACTACTTCTCGCCAAAACGGTTCTGTTGGTGGCGAAATTACCAAGCGTCTGGTGAGCTTTGCTGAGCAACAAATGGCAGGCCGTCAAGTCTAACGAACTGACAAGTAAATAGCTGGATGAAGAGAGGTCCCTTTTTAGGGGCCTTTCTATGTTTACCATGAAAAGCCCTTTTCTTTCCTGTGTGGTGCAAACACACAAGCACAATCGCGGACTAGTCATATGGTGTAACGAACAGTTAACTATCCTCGTTTGTCCAGTGGAAAGGAGCGACGTCCGGCTATGAAGAAAAAAGAAGTAAAGCTGCTTTTAAAAAAGCATCCCGAATTTGAAGCGTGGGTTCTCGAAGATTCCATGCGGATTAGAGCGGTCAAAAGCAACCCCGATATGGCGGAAGAATTGTTTAAAAGATGGAACGATCGAAAAAAGGGGATGCTTGATTTTGAAGGCATCTCGCAAAAAACCAAACGTGCAAGCGAAATGCTGACAGGCGTGCAATCCATCATGGAAATGATGTCGGATTATTCGAAGAAACAATAAGAATACATTTGGTATGATTGGAGAAGGCTAGCTCATTAGCCTTCTTTTTCTTTTTCATTTCGGGGTGTGTTTTGTTATACTAGAAAATGGGAGGGAGCATGTCTATGTTCAAATCAATGGTTAGTCTCATGTTGGTCACAGCATTGACGCTCGTCTCTGGGACAAGCATATTCAGCCAGACAGCAGAAGGGGTTTACGCCCAAACAACGAAACAGCAACCAGCGATCAGCGTAACACCAGCCAAAACATATCCTGGGGACGTTATTTTTGTACGCAGTAAAGAGCCACAAACCGTAACGGTATTCTCTCAGAACTATCGTTTGCAAAAGACACAGGATGAGTATGCCCGTTTTATCCCGATTCCTTTTAACACGAAAGCGGGCACCTATAAAGTTACATCTGCTGACAAAAAACTTTCCGTATCTGTAACAATCGCACCGAAAAAATTTGAAGTAGACAAGCTCACGGTAAGTAAACAACTCAACAAAATGCGACAGGATACGAATCGAATCAATGCAGATCAAAAAAAGATCAATGCAGCTAGGTCCAACTCGAGAGCGATTCCGTATTTCTCGGAGCCGTTTAAACAGCCAGCAGTCGGAAAATTAACGACTCCATTCGGCTATCAACGCGTAGTAAATGGTGTAGCAGCCAACAGGCATTCGGCGATTGACATTGCAAACAAAACAGGAACGCCAATTTGGGCGAGCAACCATGGGAAAGTGGTTCTGGCCGACTCTTTATACTTAACAGGCAATACCATCATCATCGATCACGGGTTAAATATTTTTTCCATATATGCTCACTTGTCCAAGCTAGATGTCAAGACAGGGCAAGAAGTGAAACAGGGACAGGTGATTGGACAAATGGGTAGCACCGGTTTTTCTACAGGTCCTCACCTTCATTACGGCATGTTAGTGGGTAATACGTATGTAAATCCGCAGCCGTTTTTTGATGCATCACCTTTCCTCTGGAAGTAATTGGAGGTGTCTTCATGAGAGTCACAAATGTGCCAAGCAAAGTGCTCAACAACATGGTTCATTTCTTGGCGCCGTATGAACAGGCAGTTGAAGAGCTAAAGTTAAAATTAAAAGGAATTAAATACGGCTTTCAAAAAAGCGGCCGTTATTCTCCTATTGAATTTGTTGTCGGACGAGTGAAAAAAGTCGACAGTTTAGTAAAGAAGGCGAACGAAAAAGGAATCGACTTTTTGGGAGATCATTGGCAAAGTGACGTCGCCAAGGAAGTCCAGGATATCGCGGGCCTTCGAGTCGTATGCCGCTATGTAGACGACGTGCGCGAGGTGCTGCAGTTGTTGCAGGAGCGGGAGGATATCGTCATTCACGATGTCAAAGACTACATCGCAGCTCCAAAGGATTCCGGCTACAGAAGTATTCACATGATTGTTTCTTATACGGTCTACCACGGCAGCGAAAAGAAAACACTCTTTTGCGAGATCCAAATCCGTACATTGGGAATGAACTTCTGGGCGACGAATGAACACGAACTGCGCTACAAGTATGCGGGCAACATTCCGACAGATGTGTTGGAGCAGCTTCATGAGGCGTCCGTGATTACACATCAGCTCGACGTGTTGATGAACAATTTGCGTCAAGAAATTCTCACACCAGCAGAAGTTGATACGACACTGGAAGAAAAATTGGAAGAAATATTTTCCTTGTACGTCAAGCAAGATTTGGATTCTGCTGCGGCCTTGTACAGAGAACATGTCAGTGGGTTCGAAGAGGCTTTTGCGGACAATCCTAAGTTTAAAATGATTCACGATTTGTTGGGGATCCGGTTGAAATAACGTCTTTTGTTGTCTACAGACCAAATGTAACTTGAAAGAACGCGACAAAGTAGGAAAGGATATTGACTAACATGCGCTTTTTGCTAACGAACCTACTCGTTGTGGTGATGGTTTTGTTCAACCTTGGCATGCCTTCCGCTTTTGCCGAGGAGTCATCAAGCCTGGAGCCTAGCACTCTCACTGGACAATCAGCCATTCTGATTGATGCTACAACGGGACAAGTCTTGTTTGAAAAGAACCCTCATGAGAAGTTGTACCCTGCTAGTATTACAAAAATCGCAACAGGTATTTACGCGATAGAAAAAGGGAATCTGGATGACACTGTCACTGTCTCAAAAAAAGCACGTCGTGAAGAAGGAACACGTGTCTATTTGGAAGAGGGAGAACAGATTTCCCTACGCAATTTGTTGTACGGTCTCCTCATGAATTCAGGTAATGACGCTGGTACAGCGATTGCTGAGCATATGAGCCAGACGACAGAACGTTTTGCAGTGGATTTGAACGCCTATTTGAAAGAAAAAGTAGGTGTCACCGAAACGAATTTTACCAATCCACACGGACTGCATGATCCGAATCATTACACGACTGTTGCTGACATGGCCAAAATTTCGCAGTACGCGATGAAAAACCCCGTTTTCAGGGAAATTGTCGGTACGAAGCGGCTGCCTTGGCATGGACAAACGTGGGAAACGGTATTGGTGAATCACAACAAGCTCCTGCGCGATTACGAAGGGGCGACGGGAATCAAGAACGGTTTTACTGATCAGGCGATGCATACGCTGGTAGGCTCCGCCAAGCGTGGTGAAATGGAGTTCATCGCTGTCACGATGAAGGCCTCTACGAGTGCAAATGCATACAAAGATGTGAAAAAGCTACTGGACTATGGTTTTCAAGGATTTGAGACCAAACCAATCGCCAAAAAAGGGGATTCTTTTTCAGAAGTAGCTGTTCCTGGTAACAACTCGGTTGTGACTTTTTCAGCCAAGGAGGACTTGTATGCGACGGTTCCCAAAGGTGTGGAGCCTTTGGTAGAGCTAAAAGCAGATGGGAACCTATCTGTCCAGGCTGGCAACCTGGCCGTCTCTTATCCGTTGCTTCGTCATGATCCGCCTGCTCCTGCTGCTACTGTGTTTGGGGATTTAGAAAGCGACAACACGCATCCAATGGCTCGCTATAGCGTATTAATCGTCTGGTTAGGAATGAACCTTTTCTTAATCGTATATACGTTTTCCCGTGCACAGAGGAATAAACGAATTCGTGAGCGCAGTCTTCAACGGCGGTTCTATTAATACGAAAATGAGAATCACAACAGGACGTGGCAATATGCGCGTCCTGTTTTTTTGCGAAACGTTGGTGAAAGCGAGTGTTCCAAGCAGGTCATCTCTTGTTGAGTTGTGAGGGATAGATGCCGTGTCCAATCGTGGAAAACGAGCGTACATTAGAGTAATCATTTATCATCTGGTGAGGGGGAGCGAGATGGACAACCGAATCTATGATCACCCTGCCGTGTCCGTCATCATCCCAATAAGTGACAACGCCAGGAATATGAAAAAACTGCTCTCTGTTGTCAAAAGAATAAATCCACACACGGAAGTAATCGTCGTATGCAACAGAGTGAGCTCCCAAGAGGCTATGATGTCCAATGTATGGGGGGCACAAGTCATTTCAATCGGTTTGGATGTAGACAGCCATGAGGCAAGAGCGATCGGGTCTGCTCACGCGAGAGGGGACGTTGTCCTCTTTATCGACGAACGCCTCGCGATGCCTCTTTTATACTTGAAGAAATATGTCACGATGGTCAAAAAGGGATCAGATGTCATTATCACGACATGCTCGGACCGCTCGGTATCCAAAAGAGGAAAGCGTTCACCAAGAAGTGCCTATTGCTTGTTGAACCATCTTCTTGGTCAAAAAAGAATGGGCTCCGCTTCCTTTGAAAATATTCCATTTGCCTTGAGCCGAAATGCTCTGGAGGCAATTGGTTCCGGGACTTTATGCAATCCGGCAGTTGCCTTGGTTCAAGCGTCCGTCTTGGGGCTCAAAATAACAACAATTGCCCCGTTTGCCTCGGAAAAACTACCAACAGCCACTCGTGATATCGTACAAAAAGACATCCGCACGATTTATCGGGAGCATGCGAAGGCAATCCAGTTACTAACGGTTGGAACGAAGCTGCGACACGCAGATCAGGATGGACAACGACACCGCGACTTGGTGGATTCATCAGGTGTTCTGCATTTGCGCTCGGTCTATCATCTGGAATCGCGTGTAAAGGAGGGCGGTGGATGGGGTGGCAAACGCAAAGCGAAATATGCGAGATCCCACAAAAAATCGCAGAGAAGAGAACATTAATGGCAAAGAAAAATGCCAGAATTTAAATCGATTAAGTGTCATCCTCTCTGTTCACCACGAGCGGACGATCAAAAAAGTACTCAAACAAATCCAGAAGCTCAGGCCCATGGAAATCGTACTCGTTGTGGATGGCTGCCCGGATCAATCGGTGAAAAAGATACTGACGTATTCCTCTTGTCCACTCACAGCGTTTGTGTACCCGTTTCCTTTAGGGGAAGATGTATGGAGAGCAATTGGTGCCAAGGAGGCCACAGGAGATGTGTGGTTGTTTCTCGATGCAGATCACGTGGTTGCTGCAAATGACATGCAGTCCTTTGTCAGAACGTGTTACCGCGGAGCAGACATCGCCTTGAGAAAATGCATGACGCCACTTCGACAACCATCAATAGAACCGGATACCGTTTTGCTAGCGAAGACATTTCTCAATACCTTGGTTTCACAATATGAACTCGGAACTTCCTCGATGTACGATTTACCTTTTGCCATGACGCGACAAGCTGCCTCTATCATCGGCGTTCAACATTTGGTCGTACCAGCCGTTGCGCACGCCATTGCTCTACACAATCAATTGCGAGTCGTGCCATCTCATTACATTGCATCAGCAAAGCTTACGAGAAAAAGAGCGACACAAAGAAAGAATAAACCGAGCGTTAACCAGACGATCCTGGGAGATCACCTGGAAGCAATGGATTACGTGATGTCCCTTAAATGAATGAAACCGTTGACGAGGCGATGCCATCTGTCGGTATCGCTTATTCGTTATTTTCAAAAGTCTCGCGCAAACGTGCAATCATAAGCCGCTGGAATCATTTGATCTCTTGACTTTGCATTGTTCGGTTTTTGTAGTACGATAGGCAAGTAGGTCATTTTTTCTTGATAAAGGGGCAAACAGATTATGAGTATTCATATTGGAGCAAAGCAGGGTCAAATTGCTGAAACCATCCTACTGCCGGGCGATCCGCTACGGGCCAAATACATTGCTGAAACTTTCCTCGAAGGAGCAGAGTGCTACAACAACGTGCGTGGCATGCTCGGCTTCACAGGTACATACAAAGGTAAGCGCGTTTCTGTACAAGGAACGGGCATGGGAGTTCCTTCTATCTCGATCTACGTCAATGAGCTCATGGAATCTTATGGCGTTCAAAACCTGATCCGCGTAGGCACTTGCGGCGCGATCCAGGAAGACATCAAAGTTCGTGACGTGATTATCGCGATGAGCGCATCCTCCGAATCCCAAACGAATCGTCTCCTGTTCAATCAGATTGATTTTGCTCCTACTGCTAACTTTGATTTGCTGCACAAAGCATATCAAGTAGCGACTGAGCGCAATCTGCCTGTCAAAGTAGGGAATATCTTTACGAGCGACAGCTTCTATCGCGAAAGCTTGGATTTGTACAAAAAATTGGCATCCTATCAAGTGCTTGGCATTGAAATGGAATCTTCCGCGCTGTACACATTGGCTGCAAAATACAAGCGCAACGCATTGTCTATCCTCACTGTGAGTGATCACATTCTAACCGGTGAAGAAACTTCCGCTGATGAGCGCCAAACGACTTTCAATGAAATGATTGAAGTGGCGCTGGACGCAGCTCTGATCAAGTAAATTAGCATGCAGACGACATCCCACTGGCAAACTATCGTCAGTGGGATTTTATGTAGAGGATAGAAAAAGGGGATGGAATCATGAAACATAATTGCCCTGCCTTTTTTGAAACGGCATTTGACGAAGGGTATACGATAGAGCAGGATGGCTATTTATATCGGTTGTTCCGCCAAGATATAGGCAAGCTTCAGGTGAATACAGGAAAAATCGTGGCGAATGATCCATTTGTCATGTTTGAGACGGAACCGTTTGTGGAGGTTTTCCCGATGGGGAGCTTTTCCGTACAGCTCGCTATTGCGCAAGTTCAATCCCTGTCAAAAGAAGAGCAAACGGATGACTCTCTAGAGCCAGATGAACGGGTCGCATTGGCACGGATTGTCTTCTCAGAGAAACCTGTCGTGTCTTGGAAAATGGCTGTTTGGGCGGAGTCAGATGTGTCACAACTTGGCGAAGGTGAATTCTTTGGCTACGGTGTGGATGCAGGGACAGGCTCGTTCATGGATGCAGAAGCGTGCGCGCTCTTGGAACGAGAAATGGAGAAGGACGAGATGTTTTATGAGACGTTGACGAAGAAAATGGACCAAACGTATAAACACACGCGTAGTTGGGGTCTGATCGATATAGGGGAAGGCTGTAATGTTGCCATGTTTTCAACAGGATGGGGAGACGGCAGCTACGCGAGCTATATCGGTTATGATGCCGAGGGACAAATCGCTCGTTTGGTAACAGATTTTTACTTGTTGGATTGGATGGGAACGGCTGAAGAATAGAAGTTGGGGGAAACGGGAAGGAAGAGAGAAGAAAAGCTTATAGACGCCAAAGTAGAGTGCCTCCGGTGGCACTCTTTTTATTGGTTATTTTTTCTTATTTCGTTCGAGGTATTGCGCCAGGTTATTCAAGGTATTTTCGTACGATCTTTTTTTCGGTGAAGTGGTGATCGTTTTCGATTTTGGGATTACTTTGGTCATTTGGGGACCTCCGGGCGTTTTTAGTTATAGTGATCTTAATTATAATATAAGTGAATTTACAATAAATGTAAATAGTGTTTTTTTAATTTAAATGAATTTTTTTATTCTGATGAATTTTAAGTGGTTTATGTAGATAGATGATAAATGACTGAGTGGTCTTAATAGATGATCAGCAGTTTGGTTGCTGCTGTTCATGTCTTATTGTGAAGCTGATAAACATACTGGAAAAGCTCCTTATGACTAGTTAGGTTTTTATGAGAGCAAGTTTCGATAATACATTACATGTATGTCATATGGCATCGATAGATGGGAAAAAGCTATTTATTTTGCATCATCTTTCAATTAGATCCATGTACGAATGAGTTTGTGACACGTAGTTTATAAAAACAGGTGAGTACCCCTTTCAGAAATTATGCATTTCGTGTTGAGTCCGATAATATATATTATGTAAACTTATAAAAAGAGCAGAAATCGCATAGGCGTAAATATAATAGGATTTGTCTGGTGTCTAGTGACACAAACATGTATACCAAAATGACACAAACATGTATACTAACACTTCTTTGCTGTAACTGTGACACAAACATGTATACCAGAGTTCTTAATTTAGTATACTTGTTTGTGTCACAGTTTTATTAATGTTAACGACACCAGCATAAGAAAGTAATCAATTATCATAACAATATACTGGAATATACCTATGAACTCGCGTAGCACCTAAATTACTACTATCAAATGGAAAGTTGGCGTACGTTTATTGATTTTTTCATTTCAGTTCATAAAAGAGCCATTTCATGTACTGAAATTTCGGTATTATTTTTACTCTTTTATAGACATTAAATTCTATTGAACCTTTCATGCTCCTTCTGTGTGAAGTAAGACTTATAAACACTTGAAGTCTCTCTCTTTTTTTCTGCTTCAACAAACTCATCGATTAGGCTTTCATAAAGTGGTGTTCCCTTTTCTATCTTTTGAGGTATCGGATAAAATCCAAGCCAAGGAAAATGGTATCTTCTATGCCAACAGTTTTCATTCGAGTATTTTGAGCAGGTCTCTCCCCTAATACTTAAGAAATATGTGTACAAAGATAATAAAGTTTTAGACTGACATTGTTTATTTAATCAGTTTCTTGCAGTGCTAAATCAACTGCCTTCGTAAAATTAGTTTTAGACTATACGTCAGAATGAAGCCATCCACGGATCTAAACTGAATAATAAAGTTTTCTTAGTGCTTCTATGGGAGACGGAAGAAGAGTGGATATTGCTTTCGTCGATCAAGGGAATGAGACGAAGGTCATTGAAACGTTCGACGCGGAAAGCTCCAATCCCGTCGAGTTCCAGCAAGCAGGCTGCCAAGCGATCATGGACAATTTCAAAGCCTATACCGAACAAAACTAATCATCGCGAAGAAGACGCCGGGGAAGATGCCCGGCGTCTTTCTTTTTGAACCCTAGTACGAGCGTGCTCTCCGTTAGCCTTAACCTTGTGCCGCATCCATGTTCATGTAGTTAATGGCCCACAGATGGCCGTCCAAGTCCACGAAGCCCCAATGATACATGAACCCATGATCTTCAGGTTCAGCGTGCAATTTCCCGCCCAAGGAGACCGCAGTATTCACGATTTCATCGACCTTTTCCCGGCTCTCGAAGGCCAATGCGATCGTCATCTGCGCATACTTGCTCGTATCGACGGATTCCTTCTCCGTGAGCGTATTAAAGAATGCTTGATTGATCAGCATGACCTGCAGGTTGTCGCCGATCACGATGGCTACCGAATTCTCGTTCTCGGGGAATTGCGGGTTGAGCTCGAATCCGAGTCCGGTGAAGAACGCTTTCGATTGTTCTACGTTTTTTACAGGCAGGTTGAAGCTCGTGAATGCGGACGTTAATGCCATTTTCAAAACACCTCTTCGTCAAATTAGTTTGTGTTCATTTTTGCCTTCGTTTATATAGACGACAGATGAGGGACATGGTTCATCCTAGTAATTCGTGAGTTATTCATACTATCCTGCCAGCTATTTTAACGTGGCCCCAGTCTAGAACTTTATTATCCAGTCCAATACTTTATTAATCAGTCTAAAATATATCTCTGGACAAAATGAGCCAAGCCGAATACCTGATCCGTATAATGTTCTTCAATTGTCAGGTCCGACTCATGATGCAGTAGGCCATCTATGACGTTGACCGCATCCCGAGCGTTCGTATTGATAACTTTCGTGTAGAACGATGAAAATTGATCACTGACGAATCGATAAATAGTAGCTCCTCTTCCTGATCCGTAATGCGGATTTGGATCAGCACTAAGAGACGAAACGCTTACCTGTACACGCATACATACCATCAGATGAGGATGTACTTCCATCTCCCCAATAAGAAGCCAGTGAACGGCGATGGTGAAAATTCACCAGTGTAGCTTGTGCTCTGTTCATGGCATCATCGTACATCCGCCATTGAGCAGCATTGGCCATTTGATGATAGGAGATCCCAGGCGTTGCATCAGCCATTTTTGTTATGCCGATATTGTTACCCATAGCCATGAGCGATGCCAGAACAATCGGTTTTTCTTCGGATTTAGGTTGACGATTTGTTGAAGCATGAATGAATTGCTCGTCAAACCCAGTTCAACTTATATGATCGCTGGTTACAGGATCGATGGCTGGTCTACCTTCTCCATCAAACAACGGTTCATCCATTTGAGCAAATTCTATCAGGTCTGTAATGTCCGCGAATACAATCTTCATGTATTCTGCGATAACCCCAAGTCCCAGGTTATCAGCCGTTGCTTCCTTGTGACGCTTGATCTCGGCTTTAATTTGAGATTTTCGCGGGTTTTCCCAGCCAATTGCTTAGGCTTTCTTCTTTCTGTAACCGACGGCGATAGCTGCTCGAGTAGCATTAGAGTCACTGTTGATTGCTCTTGACCAAGGGTATCTATTCTTGATCTTCAAACGCCCAGTATTTGTTCTGCTTTTTGTCGAGGTTTCTAGTTCAATACAAAAAACCACCTTTATGAGAAGTGGTTTTTTTGTGCAGCCATATTAACGATCTAATCTCAAACCATCATAGGCCACTACCGATTCTTGCTGATGTGATTGGAGACTAGTAAACCGCATTCCAACTGAATACGTACCAATTTCTGAATGGGAATAACTGTATAGTTTAGTTCTCGTTCCAGCTCATCCGTATACTGTCGCAATTGGCGAAGCCCTTCTTGCAGCACTGCTTTCAGTTTTGTAATTGCTTCTTGGTCGTTTGAGCCTTCCTTTGCTAGCCGCTCTAGCTCAAATTCGCAAGTGCGGACCGCTAGTCCTAAGCTCAATCCTCGATAAAACTTCGATACCACGAAACTGCTGAAAACTTGGGAACCCTTTGCCGGCTTTTCAAATTCAGGATCGCTCATTGCCCATTTTCTCTGTGCTTCGTTCCTTTCTTTGCGTGCCGGGGAAGAGGGGTCCATCAACTTGAAAAACGGGTTATCCTGCGAAATATAGGATCGTATGCCACCCACAAGTCCCTCCAGCATTTCAAAGAAAGCCTCACTTTGATCTGCTTCGGAGAGAAGTGCCTCTCTGCGGGAGATATCTGAGTCACTCTGATCCTCTATTCGTGGATCGAAAAAATATGGCAGCTCGGTGATTAATGTTACACAATTCGCTTTCGAAGAGGCGTATGTGTGGCTGTCTGCCCCCACATCAAGTGTCGGGGGTTTTCCTGTATGTTTCTCCATATAATCATAGTATTCGTCTTGCCCGTTTAAACTGAAGATGGCCGGAGCAAACTCTGTCGCAAATGGCGTCTCTGGTTCTCCTAGATCTAAAGGCACGTCTTCCTTCCTTGCTGAATTGTGAAATCCCTCGTATAATTCTGGCAAATCGTGCGAAATATACCAATAAGCACCGCATAACCCCCCATTGTGTAGAGAATACATAAACTCAGGTCTAGTCTCGTCTATGATTTTCATGAGCATTTGCGTTTCAGGCAATGGTTTGTCAAAGCGATATTCTTTATATTCAAACGGAAAAGTCCATTCCACCTGCTCATAGCCGACAGGTCTATAGTAATTTCTAATGTAGTTAAAAATATTGTATGGTCCTTTAAACCAATTTTCATTTAGTCGCGTACCATCAGGGTCAACACATTTGATGATGTACCACGTGAAGCCCAGCTCGTCGCGCAGAGCCTTGTCCTCTGCCAATGCGCGGGAGAGATATTCCATCGTCATCGCGCCAATTGGCTCGTTAGGATGCGGGCAGGCAAAGCATAACGCATTTTTGGGCCCGTCTCCGATTTTGATACATTGAATGGGGTGTCCATCGCGGGACTTTCCCGCCTCAAATACGGTTACAGCATCAGGAAACTCTTCGGCCAGCTTTCTGGTGCTTTCATCCATTTCATCTACTGTTAGAAAAACCTTGTAGTCTGGAACCTTATCAATCACATGTTGAAAATTCATCGATCATTCCCCCTCGTCTGATGCCATATTTTAATCTTGTCTCAGTTGCAATCTTCCAAGTCATTCTAAAAAAAGATGCTATTCCTTAGCGTATCGATTAGGTTCTTGACGTAGACGTAAAGACTCCGTTTATTTTTCTACCCAGCTATCTTGGAAATTGGGAGAATAAGACGTCCATTTCACGCCTTTTACTCGCGAGCTTACTACCACAAAGAGCTTGTCACTATAGATGGGAACAACATATGCTTGCTCAAGGAGATGTTGTTGGGCATCTACATATACCTGTTTTCTGGCTTCCGTTTCAGCGGTTGCACGTCCTTTTGTTAATAAGGCATCCAGCTTGCCGTCTTTTAGACCACTTATGTTAAAGCCAGCACCAATTTGGCTAGAGTGGAAACTTTGGTATAAAGCATCAGGGTCATCGTAACTATAAGTAACCATCGTCACATCAAAATTTCCTTTCATTTGTCCATCACTAAACGCTGACTCCTCTAAATTTTGAATGGTAGCTTTGATACCCACCTCGCCCAGCATAGCTTGCAACAACTGAGCTTGCATCTCAAACCTAGCCGAACTCAAAAAGGAAAGGGTAAATACTTTTCCATCCTTTTCTCTCAGGCCTTCTCCGTTTACCTTCCATCCAGCAGCGTCAAGGAGCTTCTTTGCTTCTTCCACATTGTATTGGTACCCGTATTTTTCCAATGACTTATCATACCCCAATGTTGAAGGGGATAACAACGATTGGGCAACTTCTGCTTCACCCATCAAAACCGCCTGGACCATCGCTTGTTTATTAACCAGCATATTGAATGCTTTTCGGACTTGGATATCCTGAAACTCGGGTTTTGTCAAGTTCATATATAAACTAAGAGGTATCCCAGCCCGTAAGAGTTCCAGAACCTGATATTTTGGATTATTTCGATACTTCTTGATATCTTTTGCGGGTACATCGAATGCAACATCGATGGTACCGTTTTCCAAAGCGGCCAACATAACACTTTTATCTGGAATTGTTTTGATCACCAGTTTATCAGCTCTTGGCGGTCCTTGATTTTCATCGAGCGGCATGGCCCACTTAAAGGCTTCATTCCGAATCAATGTAACCCCCTCGCCAGCCTTCCAGCTCTCAAACTTCCATGGACCCATTCCCACAGGATTTCGTCCATATTCCTCACCATATTTTTCAATGGCCTTCATGGATAGCGGTTGAGTTACACCAGTGCCTAAATCTTCAAGAATCGACACATTGGGTTCATGTAATTCAAGGATGAGGGTTTTATCATCAGGGGCACTGACGCTCTTCACCGGCATCATAACTATTCCCGCCAGTTTTGCTTTTGTTTTCGGATTCTTAATGCGTTCAAAGGTATCCTTAAAACTCTTGGCAGTCAGAGGTGTTCCATCGTGAAACGTAACATCAGAACGAATGGTAAAGGTGTACGTTTTTCCATCCTCTGAAATCTTGAATTCACTTGCGAGATTAGGTTTGAATTCTTTTGTAACAGGATCCTTGTAGAGCAGCGATCCACCCATATTCCAAGTAACACTCATATCGTTGCCAACTGACTTGTGAACATCTAGGGTATCTGCTTCACTTGGGTAAGCCACAGTGATGGTTCCACCTGTCTTTGGTTTGTTAGCCTCTGGCTGTTGATTTGGTTCAGGTGTGGTTGATTGTGTGCTGCATGCAACCACCAACGACGTACATATCATAATTAGGAATCCTAAAATAATGCCATGAAATCTCTGTTTCTTCTTTACCATGTTACAGCTCCCTTGTTCTGTATTGTTTAAAAAATCTACATGATGACATAATTTTGAAAGATATCTGACCTCCTTTACGTTTAAAGCGCCGATTTGGCAAACGTATCAGCCCCCTTGGTCCCGATTATAAAACCTCCAGCAAGAGGAGATTCAATCGTTAGTTTTCGACAATATGTTTCTACAAAAGAATAGGGAGCTTGTTTAAGAAGCTCCCTGCGCATGCTGAATAGCAGATTTGTAAAAACGTTCGTCTAGACTAGAAAATAAAGTGCGATGAAAATATCTGCGTTGTCCGTAAACGTAAAACCGGCTGCACCCGTGGCAGCCGTTTCCTAGCGATCTGTTAGCCGAACGAACAAAGGTATGATGACGCCTAAAGGTATGGGCGACCGACGAACACCATCTTCGCTCCCAAGGCAAGTGCTTTATACACATCTTATTGACATTTGAATAGCTTTCATCTGTCTTCCCCCGCTCCATTTCCTCAATCTCCTTACATAAAGGCAAATGAGTCAAATTAGACTCCACATAGTTTTATGGTAACCTTCAAATCTTAGCAATGGAACGTACGTTTGACCACCGGGACCATTTTGGAGAACCGGGTTATGACACCCGAGTGTATTACGTTGTCCTCTAAAAAAAGTAAGGATATAGAGAGTCTCTATATCCTTTTCCTTTATCTTTTAAAAATCAAAATTGTCCGGGTCTGGACCGACTCGAAGATTCTGATTCAAGCCATCGATCCGATTCATCTCTTCTTTTGTCAACTCAAAATCAAACACCGACGCATTTTCAACGATTCGATGTTCTTTTGTAGATTTTGGAATCGTTACGACACCATTTTGCAAGTCCCAGCGCAGGATAACTTGTGCAATGGATTTGTGATGCTTTTCAGCAATCTCCTTTAAAACTGGATTATCTAATAGTTGTCCTTGCATTAACGGAGACCATGCTTCAAATTGAATGCCTTGCTCTCTGCAAAAATCTTGAAGCTCCTTTTGGGTCAAACGTGGATGGTGTTCCACTTGATTCACCATCGGTTTTATTTCAGCATCTTTCATCAACTCTTTGAGATGATGAATATGGAAATTACTTACCCCAATGGCTTTTACTCGCCCCTCTTTATAAAGTGTTTCCAATGCTCTCCAAGCCTCTTTAAATTTCCCTTCCACTGGCCAGTGAATGAGGTATAAATCCAGATACTCCAAATTCAATTTTTTTAAGCTGGTTTCATAAGCTGCTAAGGTTGACTCATATCCTAAATCTGCATTCCAAACTTTTGAAGTAACAAAGAGTTCCTCTCTGGAAATACCAGCCTCTTTCAGCCCTTCACGGATCCCGCGACCGACTCCCTCTTCATTTCCATAAATAGCAGCTGTATCAATACTGCGATATCCATGCTTGATTGATGTTTTTACCGCATTCTCAAGTTCTGGACCTTCCTCCACTTTAAATACTCCCAAACCAAGGCATTTTAACACCATTGTGAAGAGTCGTAGTATCTTGCAAATTTTTCGCCATTGAACATTATCTTCCTTATCATTGTTATTTTGGTTTACAATTGTCGACTTTTTGAAAGAAAATCTTTATCTGCTCCTGTCACACCACTTTGTCCCCAATTACCTGGTACCATTTCTCGAATAAGGATTAAAACTTTATCCAAAGGTGCACGGGTGAATTTCATAGTGAGGTGAGTCAGGTCATTTACATATTTATCTTTAGTTACCTGGTCGAACGTATTCCAAATATCAACTGTAACGACAGCCATACCATTTATTTCAGAATCATCTGTGTGATAAGACTCTTCTGTAACCCAATTGATACGCCGGCTCTTAAGAGCAAAGTCATGATCCGCTGCTGAGGCTCCTGCTTTCCCCCAGTTTTCTTTTTCAAGTTCATGTATCAACACTTGAATTTTATCCGGTACGATCTCCAATTCGTTTGTTGTTAATTCTGTTGCCTGTCTAATGAATTCTTTTTTGATATCTTTCGACATAGCTGGCCACGTATTTAGCACAATGAATGGCATTTCGTACACATCCTTATTTTAGATAAAAAGAAGCTGTTTACTTAAATATAACCAAACTATGTTCTATATAAGCATGAACAATGAATTGCATGAACCACCCTCTTCAATCAGAAGATTGCTCCTCTTATTATCTGTTTAAATAGGAGTGGATTGCTTTTGTAACCAATTCATGATCTTCTTCGGGAGTTAGTCCTGATACCGTTATGGTCCCGATGATCCCGACGCCTTTAGCCATGATGGGAAAAGCTCCCCCATATCCCGCGTATTTAGAGACATCAACTCGATTTGATTCGTGATACGACATTCCAGTTATTTCACTTTGTCTTTGCAAATAATAGGAACTGTGATCATGCAGTGCTACAACTCGATTTTTGCGTTGAATCCATTCGGTATTTACCTGAGATGTGCCTGTCATCTTAAAGTGAAACAATTGCACTCCATTTTTGGTTATATCTACAGCGATCTGTTTTTCTTCTTGTTTGGCCATATCAACAATCAACAAACCTAATTGAAGAGCGTCTTCGTTAGTAAATGTAGTGAATTGCAGCGTTTCCTCATCATTTATTATCTTTTTCATAATTTCATCAAAGGATTCTGTACTCATAACTATCACCTCATGGATAATGAATGATTTTCATATTTTTAGGCGACACCCTGGTAAGATCCAAGGCCGCAATAGTAATTGCTGATGCTACATCTACTGAAAAGTTCCTATAAAGTTTTAACAGAAGGGCTCCAATTCCCCCTCCGAACTTACCTCTTCCTCTCTAGCGCCTTCAAAAAAGAGATAAAGCGAATCTCGTGTTGGTAGATGCAAGCTGTTCAGCGGAGACCGTTGCTAGAAGAGACGTAAAAAGAAGCCGAGAGAATACGGGATAAGTCCCTGCATTCTTCTCGGCTTTTCGCCTTTACTGCCTATCCCGTTTTCACACAAACTCAATACGGGATTAATGCTCAGATATTTTATCGCCCTCCCCAGCTATCGTTATTTTAAATGAAATTGAGGTTAAGCAGATGAAGCTGCTTAACCTCATAAAACGAGAATATTGAAATGCCTGTTGATTTTTATCGATAATATTGCCTTTTGTCCTTTTCTTTTACTGATACTCTTAGCTTCCAAAGTTCTTGCGCCAATTGAAAAGCTTCTTTATCATTTCCTTTTTCTATTGCTATTCCCCTTGCCTTTAATAGAGCATTCGCAGCAGGAGATAGATCAGGAGAATCCACAACCCATATTTTAAAATCATCTTGAAATGGATCCGTATCGCTCCAAATATAATTATGTTTTCTAAATGCAGCACCTACTGTGTTTTTCGTAAGTTCCTGCTTAGAACGAAATAGTTCTTTCTCATCATGACCTAAAAACACCAATTGCTTTTTATCCATAAATACAAGGGAGATATCTATCTTTTTAAAAAGAATTTCATCATCTCTAAGTTTACATGTAATTTTATCATTGTATACAGACGTTTCTAAGCTTTCATGAAAAGAGAGTAGAGTCAAGGCAATGCCCGCAATCAGGCCAAGGATCATTGTAACAATGCCTACCCATGCTCCACTATAGGATGCAATTAGTTGTAAGGGCCCCTGGAAAGGTATCCACGGCAAAGAACTCCCCCATTTAGCAATACTCGGAAGAAACCAGCCGAACACTAAACCGATAAGAGGGAAACCAAGCCACAAGATAACTTTATCCGTTTTTGAAAAATTTAATAATGTATGATTCTCACTCATGTAAAGTCTCCTTTTTTAGATAATACACTTGTAATGGTTTCTCTCCAAACAGCTGAAACATCTAGTTGAATACCAATCATCGGATAATTTGATAAGTTATCGAGTGTTAACGCTAATACACATGCTTTTTCACGTAAGCCTTTTGAATCAGTGTGACCAAATTCTTCACCTTTTTGTAGTAATCTTAAAAAACCGTCAATAAAGCCTTCCTGTACGGCTTTAATTTTTAATCGGTACTCTTTATTATGAGAAGATTCTCGGTTTCCATATAAAAGAAACTCATTTAATACCTGTACAACAAGCATTTGTGTATCTGTAGTCTCTTCAACCAACAATTGCAAGCCGTCACGAACCATCTTTTCTACAAAATTCTTTTTCGTATACTCATTAATCTGAAAGTATTGTTCAAAACTATATTCTTCTAAAATCCAAGCGAATACAGCGTCTATTAGTTCTTCTTTCGAAGAGTAATAATAATAGATGGATGGCTTCTGTATGCCTACAGAATGAGCAATCATGGAAAGTGAAGCTTTTTCAATTCCATACTGTCCGATCAACCATGTGGTCGTTTCAAGAATTTTTTGTCGTGTTGCTTCGCTTTTATTCATTTTATCACCATTTTCTACCTAACGTTAGTTAGATAATAGCGCCTACTTTCGCTGATTGTCAAGATGATTCATTAGGGGATTCGCTTCCCAACATAAAAGGAGCCGAGAGAATACGGGATAACTCCGTGCATTCTTCTCGGCTCTTCGCCTTATTGTCTATCTCGTTTTCACCACAAACTCAATGCTTCCAAGGCCACCCCATTTGGCGCTTACGACATCCCCCTCCCATAGCTGGTGGGAACCGGTAATGCCCCCGGACAAAATCAAATCTCCCTTGTGCAGCTTGCGTCCTTCGCGAGCAAGCATGTTCGCCAGCATCGCGACCGCGTGGGCTGGATGACCGAGAACTGCCGCACCAGCCCCCAAGTCTTTGAGCTCGCCATTGATCGAAAGAGTAACACCTACCAAATCGAGTTCAAGTTCATCAGGCTTTCTCCACGTCGATCCGATAAACACACGGGAAGACGAAGTATTGTCGGCAATGACATCTGGCAAGGCAAACTGGAACTGCGCATACCTGCTGTCGATAATCTCCAGTGCGGGAACCACATAGTCAGTGGAGGCCAGGACATGATCCTCCGTGATGCCGGGTCCTTCCAAATCCTCACTCAAAACAAAGGCGATTTCCGCTTCCACCTTGGGATGAATCAATTCATTGATCGGTAGAATGCCGTCCTCGATGTTCATATAGTCAAAAATGTAGCCCCGAATCGGTTCGTGCACATTCATCTGCTTCATTTTTGCCTGACTGGTCAAACCCATTTTAGAGGCAAAGATTCGATGTCCCTGCTCAAGCTTGAGGGAGACCAGCTCATTTTGAATACGATATCCATCTTCCACTGTCAGCTCGGGGTATTCAGCCGTCAGTTTCACGACCACCTCCCTATTCAACTCCGCATCCACCAGCTTCTGAGCCAGCTTTTTGTACAGTAGTTCCAATTGCACGCAGACCACCCCCTAAATGATTTTGGTAGAGCTGTTCAGTTGGGCGATTTCCGCTGCGACATCCACGATCATGTCTTCTTGTCCCCCCACGGCCTTTCGTCTTCCCAGCTCGATCAAAATATCCCGGGAGTCGATGCCGAATTTCCTGGCTGCACGCTCGGCATGAAGCCGGAAGCTGGAATAGACACCCGCGTATCCGAGAACCAGAGCGTCTCTGGTAATTTCCTGTGGTATTTGAAGAATCGGTGACACGATTTCTTCTGCCAGATCCATCATTTTATACAGATCGACGCCCGTCTGAATGCCCATTCGATCCAGTACTGCAAGGAGAACCTCGGTTTGTGTATTGCCCGCACCAGCCCCCAAGCACCGAACACTGCCGTCAATCCAGGTGGCACCCTCTTGAATGGCAACGAGCGTATTGGCCATGGCTAAGGACAAATTATTGTGTGCATGGAAGCCAACAGGAATATGCAGGCATTGCTTCAACGACCGGACTCGTTCCCCTGCTTGATCAGGTAGCAGAGCGCCAGCAGAATCGACGATATACACGACATCGGCTCCATAGCTTTGCATGAGTCTAGCTTGCTCTGCCAGTTTTTCCGGAGTAGCCATATGCGACATCATCAAAAAGCCAACTGTCGTCAAGCCAAGTTCTTTAGCCCGATAAATATGCTGAGCGGATACGTCCGCCTCGGTCGCATGTGTGGCGATACGTGCCATGCCTACCCCTAGCCCTGCAGCCGTCTTCAAATCTTTGATCGTGCCGATTCCCGGCAGCAAGAGCACGCCCACTTTCGCTTGTTTGCAAACGGAAACGGCAGCCTTGATCAGCTCCAGTTCAGGGGTCCTGGACAGCCCGTACTGCAGGGACGATCCGGCCAACCCATCTCCATGGGAGACTTCAATATACGGGACGTTCGCTTCATCTAATGCGCGCGCCACAGCGGTTACTTGCTCAACAGTAAACTGGTGATTGATCGCATGGCTTCCATCTCGAAGTGCTACCTCGGTGATCACAATATCACGACTCATATGCGGGTCCTCCTTTCATTCGTGGCTATATACCCGTGCCGATGCCGACAGCATGCTTGGCATATTCCTCTGCTACCTTCACTGCTGTCGCCGTCATGATATCCAGATTGCCTGAATAAGTAGGGAGGTAGTCGCCCGCGCCTTCCACTTCCAAAAAAACGGTGATTTTGTTTTCATCAAAGATCGGTTCTGAGCGCAGTCGATAACCAGGAACGTATGCTTGAATATAGACAACTGTCTGGTGGATAGCCTTCACGATCGCCTGTCGGTCCGCACCTTCCTCCACTACTGCATAGACCGTATCTCTCATCAGGATCGGCGGCTCCGCCGGATTCAGGATGATGATCGCCTTGCCTTTCTTCGCTCCGCCAATCGCTTCGATACCATGTGCAGTCGTCTCCGTAAATTCGTCGATGTTGGAACGTGTGCCAGGACCCGCGCTTTTACTGGAAATAGTGGCCACGATCTCTGCGTAACTGACCGGACTCACACTGCCTATCGCATGAACGATCGGAATCGTAGCCTGGCCGCCGCATGTGATCAGATTGATGTTCTTTTCATTCAAATGTGCACCGAGATTCACAGAAGGTACTACATAGGGCCCTACAGCAGCAGGTGTCAGATCGATGGCGAGCTTTCCTGCCTCCCTGAGCGCCGTAGCGTGCCGAATATGTGCATTGGCTGAAGTAGCGTCAAAGACGATATCCGCAAGATCCGCACCGCTTTCCAAAAACGGTTTTAATCCGCCGTCAAATACGTAGTATCCAACTGCCTTTGCTCTACGCAGACCATCCGAATCAGGATCGATTCCAATCATGGACGTCAGTTCAAGAACTGGCGACCTTCCAAGCTTGGTCATCAGGTCTGTCCCGATGTTACCCGAGCCCAGTATTGCTACTTTTACTTTCTTCATACATGCACCCCTTTCCTATTTTTTACTTGCCAAACTTGACTCCTACTGAACCAAGTCCAGCAATCCGTGTGTGAAATACATCGCCAGGCTTAGCTTCAACCGCTGCCGATAACGCACCGGACAAGATGATTTCTCCTGCTTTGAGTGTAATCCCTAATTCGTACAGCTTGTTCGCTAACCACGCTACACAAGATGCGGGATTGCCTAATGCGGCGGCACCAACACCGGTATTGACCAGCTCCTGATTTTTATAAAACGCCATTCCTACCAGAGGAAGATCCAGATCTTGCGGTTTCACGGGATGGTCACCCAGCACATAGAAGCCCGAGGATGCATTGTCCGCAATTGTGTCTTCTAGTTTGATTTGCCAGTTGGCTATACGGCTGTCCACGATTTCCAAAGCAGGCACTACATATTCCGTTGCCATCAAGACGTCATAGATGGTTACATGTGGCCCTTCCAGATCGCGTTTCAGCAGGAAGGCAATTTCTGCTTCAACTTTTGGCTGAAGGACATGTTCGAAAGGCAATTCTCCGTTGTTTTCCACGACCATGTCGTCCAATAGATGTCCATAGTCTGGCTGTTCTACGCCAAGCAGTGTCTGCATGGCACGAGAGGTTAGGCCAATTTTCTTCCCTGTATTCCTCGCGCCTTCTTTCACTTTTCGTTCAATCGTCATCAATTGAACGTGGTATGCCTCTATCTCGCTGATTTGCGGATCCAGTAAAGTGAGTGGCGCTACTCCCACCCCTTCACGACTCGCCGCCGCTAAATGATCGGCGTATCGTGTGATCTTTTCTATGTCCACACGGCTCCCTCCCTGATTCTGACCTTCTCGCTATAATTTCATTGTGACTGTCTTGACCTCGGAGTAGAATTCGAAGCTGTGACGCCCGCCTTCGCGGCCAATCCCGCTGTCCTTGGCACCGCCAAACGGCGTTCGCAAGTCACGCACATACCAGCAATTGATCCATAAAAGACCTGACTTCACTCGATCAGCCACGCGATGCGCGCGCCTCAGGTCGTTGGTCCAAACCACTCCTGCCAGGCCGTAAGCCGAATCATTGGCGATCCGAATAGCGTCCTCTTCTGTACGAAATGGAATGATCACGATGACCGGACCGAAAATCTCTTCCTGCGCCACCCTCATTTTGTTGTCTACATCATAGAGAACGGTTGGCTCTAGGAAATTACCGTCACCCAGCCCGCTGATCCGATTTCCGCCGTAACCTAGCTTGGCACCTTCTTCCAGTCCGATCTGGATGTAGTGCTCCACCGTCTCTAAGTGACTACGGGACACCAACGCTCCCATATCCGTCTCTGGTTCCAGAGGATTTCCCACCTTGATCCTTTGAACAGCCGCCACAAATTTGTCCAGAAACTGATCATAAATGCTTTCTTGTACCAACAAACGCGATCCTGCCAGACAAATCTCGCCTTGGTTGCGGAATATCGCCTCAATCGATCCTTTTACCACCTCATCAAGATCGGCATCTTCAAACACGATATTGGCTGATTTGCCTCCCAATTCGAGCGATACTGGAATCAGATGCGAAGCGGCATTCTGCATGACGGTCTTGCCGGTATTGGATTCTCCTACAAAAGATATCCTGCGCACATGGGGATGCGTCGTCATCGCCGTCCCGACAGTCCCGCCCGGACCAGTGATGATGTTGAGCACGCCAGGAGGTAGACCTGCTTCATTGGCAATCTCTCCGAGCATTACAGCCGAGAGAGGCGTGTACGAGGCTGGTTTTACAACGACGGTATTTCCCGCCGCTAAAGCCGCCGATGCTTTCCAGGTCATCTGCATGAAGGGCAAATTCCATGGAATGATCAGACTTGTCACACCTGCCGGAGCATATTTGGCGTAGGACATAAAATGGCGCATTTCATAATGCTCATGGACCATGTACTTAGCCATTTCGGCAAAAAAGCGCAAATTGGCCGCCGCCCTCGGAATATCGAAGCCCCGACTTTCTTTGATCGGTTTGCCGACATCGAGAGTCTCCACCAAAGCGAGTTCGTCCACACGCTCCATCACCAGGTCAGCCATTTTGCAGAGAATCTTGGCGCGTTCATCTACAGACATCTCACTCCAAACGCCTGACTCAAACGTACGCTGCGCCACGTCGATCGCCCTTTTTACATCCTGCTCACTTGCATTGGCCACAGAAGCCAGCTTGAGATTTGTCGCTGGGTTGATCGTATCGAAGGTTTCACCGGAAAGAGCGTCCACGTATTCTCCGTCTATGAATAACTTTGCGTCTTTTCGTACCTGGTTTTCCTTGGTAGTCTGACTCATGGGAATCCTCCTAATTCTCGATTTCCAAGATCATCTCTACTTCTACGGCGTTATTTAGCGGGAGCTGTGCCATCCCCACAGCGGACCGCCCATGCCTGCCTTTCTCTCCAAATAGCTCCACCAACAAATCGGACGCCCCATTCATGACTTTAGGCTGATCCGTGAAAGCTGGATCGCTGTTAACGAATCCGAGAATTTTGACCACTCGTTTGACTCTCCACAGTTCGCCTAGCTCATGTTTGGCAACAGCCAGCAGATTGAGCATACACTGCCTGGCAGCTAGGTAGCCTTCCTCTATCGTGACATTCTGTCCCAGCTTCCCTCGATATTCGTTTGTCCCTTGGCCTGCCAGGAACAAGAGATTGCCCGTTTGGACACAACCGACATAATTACCAGCCGGCTGTCTCGGTTCGGGCAGGGCTAGGCCCATAGCCTGTAGACGTTGTTCCGGCGTTTCAGTCTGATGCTTCACAGTCCGTTCATCTCCTTTATGTTCAGGAAGCGAAGCGCGTTTTCACCCAGCAACGCCCGCTTCTGCCCGTCCGTCAGCTCCAAAGTATGATCGATGACTTCCCCGGGAGGTGTTTCACGAAGCAGGAAGGGATAATCCGATCCCATCATAATTTTATTTTCGCCAAAGCGCTTTATCATGTATTGGATGTTCAGTGGGTCGTACGTCAAGGAATCAAAGTAGAATTGTTTCGCGTACACACTAGGCGGTTGATCAGTCAGACGCAGATGTGGCCATACCTTCCAGCCTTGGTCCAGCCTGGGTAGAATATAAGGAAAAGAGCCGCCGCCATGGGCAAAGCAGATTTTCAGGCGGGGAAATTTCTCGATCACGCCTCCCAAGATAAGACTTGCTGCGGCAAGCGCTGTCTCGCTTGGCATCCCGACGGTGTACATCAGGTTGTGCCGCGGCATACGTTCTCTGCCCAGCGTCTCCCATGGATGTACGAAGAGTGGCACATCCCATGTCTGGCACATTTCAAAAAAAGGAATCAGTCCCGGGTCGTCGAGATTGTTGCCATTTACGTTGGTACCGATTTCGATCCCTCTCAGGCCGAGCTCGTGCATGCAGCGATCCATTTCCCGAATGGCTGCCTCGGTGTCTTGCAATGGAACTGTACCCAATCCGATGAAATGATTCGGATGTTGGTTGACCGTCTCTGCGATAAAATCGTTTTGAATCCGCGCCATCACTTCCGCTTCGGCCGCTAGGGCCCAGTAGGAAAACGTGACCGGAATGGGTGATAACACCTGCATATCCACGCCTTCTTGCTGCATGTCATGAATCCGTTTTTGGGGATCCCACACCTGATCCGTCACTTCGCGAAATACTTTCCCCCCGACCATGATATTTGCCCCGCATGTGCAAGTACGGTGCAGAACTGGCCAGCGTTCTCCATGAAAGCGTTCAGCCAGGTTGGGAAGATCCTCTGGAATAATGTGGGTATGGAAGTCTACTCGCATTTCCATTCACTCGCTTCCGGAGACATGACGTGCCCGCATTTTTGGCATGTCCGCAGCTCCAGATTGCTGTTGAATCCTTCGATCGCCTCTTTTACCTGCACCTCTATGTTGGTCAGTTGAATCCGTACGCGGTGCATTTCGTGGTCGCAGTTTTCGCAGAACCAAGCAAAGTCCTCCAGTTCTCCCTCATTTCTGTTGCGCTCAATCACGAGGCCGATTGTATCCGCGATCCGGTGTGGGGAATGCGGGACATTCGCAGGAAGAAGGAACATTTCACCTTCTCTGACCGTAATGATTTCACGCTTCCCATCCTGATTGATGATCTCTACGAAGCAATCACCCTTGAGCTGGTAAAAGACTTCCTCGGATGGATCAATGTGAAAATCCCGCCGCTTATTCGGCCCTCCCACTACCATGACCATTAGTTCTGCATCTTTCCAAATCACCTTGTTATTCACCGGTGGCTTGAGCTGATCGATGTGATCCTCGATAAACTTCCACAAATGGATAGGTGCCAATGTACGCATGCTCTATTCCCTCCCTGTTTTTACTTGTTTAAAGAATCTGCTCCGTCTGCGATGTCGATTTGGCAGCAAAAACGCTGAGCGCGTCATCCACCATCGTGCATGCATGAGACTTCTTATAATTGTTGTAAAAAATCGCTAATTTGCGCACCGGATCACCGGTATAGTACCGCTCGTATTGCAGCAAACGCTGTCCGAAGGCTTCCCCACACAGGTCCCAAGCGAGCTTAAACAGGCGAACCCGCTCTGTACCGGAGATACCCTCCCGTCCGGCATAAAACTTTTCCATATCCGCCACCAACTCGGGATGCTCCATATCACTGTCAGTCGGGGACATGAGCAATCCGCCTGCTCCAATAATTTGAATGACTTCAATCGCCCGCGGGTACAGCTTCGGAAGCAGTCCGCGAATGGTTTCGAGCTGTACGTAACCCGGCATGAGCTCGCCCGACGGCAAGGTCTCGTATTCCAGCTCAGCCGTCCTTAGGAGCGCTCTGACCGATTCCAGCGATTGCGCTAGCTCCCCGAGATTGTTTTGGACATTCGGATAGACGTCTACCCCGATGGAGTCTGCCAGCCGCATGGCAACTTCCGTGGCAAATTGGAGCTTCAACAGTCCTCTCACCCCTGTCTGGTGCGCCGGCTGCTGTCCGATGCCTGTCTTTGGATAAAGCAGGTTGGCTGCTTCTACATTGTTGTACAGGAATAAGCGCTCCCAAGGTACGAGTACGTCATGAAAGACAAGAAGAGCATCCATTTCTTCGAAGCGCGATGCCAAAGGATGGTCATAAACGGAACGAAGTCCATCCTGCATGGGCTCTCTACAAATGATGCGCAAGCCCGGCGTGTTAATCGGAATGGCAAATGCCAAGGCGTAACGCTCATCTCCTGGCTTGAACCCCGGAAACGAATAAATGATGACTTCATCCGTGATCGGCGCCAGTGTCGCGAGCATTTTCGCTCCTTTGACAATCAGCCCGTCCGGCGTCTCCTCTACTGCCCCTAAATGGGTGTACACATCGTTTTGTTCGTGCGAGGACTTGCTGCGATCATTTTGTGGATTGATAATCGCATGCGTTAAAAACAGGTCTTGGTCGCGTACATACTTGTAATAATTTTTCACGTTTTCTGCCCACTGCGGATTGTACTTTTCCAAGAAAGACGCATTGCTGTATAGCGACGTCAAGACGACATTAAGAAAATCCGGCGTTCTTCCCATCAAGCCAAAAGTGGCTTCCGCATAAGCTTCGTACAAGGTTCGTTTCGCCTGCAATTCCTCAGGGGTCTTTGCAACGAGAAAGGCGTTGTTCACACGCTCGCCGGTCTCCTGACAAATATGGGTAATCTTCTCCTGGTACTTCTCGTCATGCTGCATGTCATACAGCTTGGCTATTTCATGAATCGGCTGTCGAAAAACAGCTTCCTCATATACATTTGTCACCTTTCTGCCTTGCAGCCAAATCTCCGGTTGCCGCGATCTCAATCCCCGAATGTATTGGTCACCTGTACGGATTCCCACCACAATTCCTCCCTGTTGTTTTTGGTTGGTTGACTCGTTTTTGTTCTTAAACCGCATTATAATGTCTGTCTTTTCTGAAAAATGTATCCCGCTTAACATCATGGGTGAAAAATATATAATGCCGCTCACCCGATTCATGGGCCACTGAGGATATGTAAACGAATTAACATCCATTCTGTTTTTCTTTCGAATGCACGTGATTTTCACGTTGAAATATTGGTAAGGAGCTTTTTATTTTCATATAATCAAAAGTAGTGAGTTCAGAAAATTAAGACTTAATCTTGGGTGGTGATTGGAAGAGGCAAGATCATTGATGAGGAAAGGAGCGGTGATGATGGTATCCCCTTTTGAAACTGATTTGAAATGGGAAAGCCTTTTAGAATACGGCACCCGTCAATTTGTGAAAGGAAAAACAGCTATCTATAAGCAAGGGACGATGGGAGAAGGTTTTTATTATCTTCATAAGGGATTAGTCAAGATTGTGACCTCTACCTTCAAGGGGAAAGATCGCCTAGTGAACATCGTAGTCCCTGGTCAAATCATGGGACTTCAAACGATGGATCAACAACCTCATTTCACCACGGCTATTGCTGTAAAGAATGCAGTCGTCTACCATTTCTCCTGTTTGCAATTCCTCGAAATGCTGAAGGTACGCCCTGAACTCTTGTCTCTGTTCACCCAAACACTCAATCAAAAAATGCGGATTCTTCTAACCGCCATCAACATGAAGGCACTGACTTCAGAAGAACAAATCGCTCGTCTTCTGCTCAACATTTGCGAAGACTTTAAAAACCACGAGGTTCCCCTTACGCAACAAGAGCTTGCTGAATGTGCTGGCCTCACCCGTATCACTGTCTATAAGATCCTGAAGGCATGGAAGGAACATGGCATCATTGAAATTAAAAACCGATCCTTTGTCGTCAAACGCCCAGATATGCTGAAGCCTCCACAACTCACGGCACACACTGCTCGCACAGTGTAAGCCTATCCATGTGAAAGGTGGTCACAATGGCCTGTCTCCGCTATCAGTGGACCCCATACCTCATGTATGGCAAGAAGATCGAAATGGGAAAACATACAACGATCTACCATCAAGGCGATGTGGGAACTGGATTTTATTATCTAGACAAAGGGAGCGTAAAGATCACTCTCTTATCTGAGAACGGGCATGAGCGGTCTATCGATTACATTCCCACAGGTGGGTTGTTCGGGGAGCACGGCGCCTATAACGGCTCATACCTGACATCAGCCATAACTACTTCTCCTTCCGTCATGTACTTTTTCTCCGACGAGGTCTTATCGCGCGTATGCCAAGACCACCCACAGTCGGCAGTGATCTTCACCAACTCACAAATCTATAAGCTCCGTCTCCTGGCTGAAATCATCGCGTTTACTGACAGTCCGGTTGAGCTTGCGATGGCTAATTATTTGCTCAAACTGATAGCTGTGCACGGAAATAATCATATCCCTATCGATCAGAAGTCTTTTGCACGCTATATTGATACGTCTCGGATTACAGTGAACAAGACCTTGCAGAAATGGCGACAGCAAGGCTTGATTGAGCTATCTGAGCGTAGTGCCATTCGAGTTGTGGATATAGAGGGATTGCGTGAGATTTATTCACGCATCCAATGTAAATAGGGCGAAGCCTAATCAGGCTCGCCCTTCTGCATTGAAAATAACCTTTGAAACTCTTGTGATACAGCATTGTTCGATTCTTCTTAGAGCAGATGCATCTTGGATTCTGCCTCGTCCCACGGCACCGAGTAGCCTGCCCCCTTGGCACAAAAGATCGAAGAGGATGTATAAAGCGGATCTGCATCCTTTTCATAGCTTTTCCTTTCAATCACTTCCTCCGCGTTATGGCAGCGATCGTATCCGCCAAATACACAGCGGATGCTACCTCGTCCATGCGTGAAAGAAGCGAATTCGGTGCTGTAATTCATGAATGTTGCTACAGGCACCCTTCCCGTAATGACCGCATGCGTATCCGACATTTGCGGTGGCTCGAATGAACCTGAGGCGCGCTGAATATCCGAAAGTACCCTCCCCATCTCGTTCATTCCCACCTTTATTTTGAAGTCATAATAGGGTTCTAACAGCAAATTCTCCGCTTTCTCCAGCCCCTGCCGCAGCGCGCGGAAGGTGGCCTCACGAAAGTCGCCCCCATTCGTATGTTCGTTGTGCGCACGGCCTCTTAGGAGCGTAATTTTCATGTCGGTGACCGGCATACCTGTCAATAGCCCATGATGCTCCCGTTCATAGAGATGAGACCGAACTAGATTCTGGTAGCTAAAATTCAGTTCATCAGGATGACAAACGCTAGTGAAGTGGATCCCGCTGCCTCGCTCACCCGGTTCAAGCAGGAGGTGCACTTCCGCGTAATGCCTGAGCGGTTCGAAGTGTCCATATCCCGTAACAGCAGACTGTATCGTTTCTTTATACAAGATTTCTGGTTGGCCGAATGAGACAACGAAACCGAAGCGTTCCTTCACAACCTGCTCCAGCACTTCTAATTGGATCAGACCCATGACACGAATGTGAATCTCTTGCAAACTCTCTTCCCAAACCACATTCAGAGACGGGTCCTCCGCATTCAGAATGCGAAACGCACCGAGCACTTGCTGCACGTGAAGCGAACCGTCAAACTGTACTTTCGACTGTAGTGTCGGCTCAGTCTCATAAGCAAACTTGTCTGAGAAGAGCCCCACGCCTTGTCCAGCTTCGGCCTCGGACAAGCCGACGACCGCGAACAAATCGCCGGCAGTCACTTGTTCAACCGAGTGTGATTTCCTACCATTAAACAGTAAGATTTGTGTAATCTTCTCTTCGTATCGAAGCCCACCGCTTTCATAGCTAAGCAGCTCCCGTACCTTCAGCTTGCCGCTTAGCGCTTTGACGAACGTTAGCCTCAACCCGTTTGCTGCGTGTCGAATTTTATAAATGCGCCCCCCGAACGGAGCCGTTTCGTCATAAGACGCAGTCGTCAACAAGGACAGTTGATTCAGGAACTCTACAACACCATCATCCTGCAGTGCCGAACCGCAGGTGCAGGGGAAAAGACTCCCATCTCGTATCATCTCCTGCAAGGCACCCAGCCAAAAAGCTTGATCGTCCCGTTCCTCTATGAACGCTTCTAGCAATGACTCGTTCCGCTCCGTCATCATCTCTCGTAGCTCCTCACCGACGATACCGTTGGCGAAGTTGTCCTTGACGGAACAGACATCCCCTGTCAACTGACTGCGTATCTCCTCTTTCGTCCTGCTGGCATCCGCGCCGATCCGATCTGTTTTATTGATGAAGAAAAATGTCGGTATCCGATGTTTGCGCAACAACTGCCAGACTGTCTCGGTATGACCCTGAACCCCTTCTACTGCACTGACAATCACGATAGCGTAATCCATTACCCCGATCGCCCGCTCCATCTCGGAAGAAAAATCGACGTGTCCAGGCGTGTCGATCAAATAATAAACGTCGCCCTTATGGTGCATAACCGCCTGATCGGCGAACACGGTAATGCCTCTTTTCCTCTCGATATCGTGGCTGTCCAAAAAGGCATCTTGATGATCCACCCGGCCCCGCGATCGGATACTGTTCGTATGGTATAGCAACTGTTCGGCGAAAGTAGTCTTGCCAGCATCGACATGGGCAAACAAGCCGATCGTTAGACGCTTCATGTTATCCCTCTTCCATAGCTACTCGACTGCAATATCTTTTTTCATTAAAACATAAGAATGGAGAAGAAGAATAGTTGTCTAACGCTTTCTTGTAAATTGCCGTATCCATTCGCACATTTTCATTTACTACAGGCTCGTATCAGTTGCCAAGCTTCACCCAATTGCATGCTCTATACCATGCAGAGTGAAGCGAGGTGATGAATATGACTGACGTAGTAGTGATCCTTTTCAGACGTACCGTAGTGAATGGCGTACGGAGGCGAATTATTCGCGACGTTAGCATCATTGGAAGTGCCGCACCATGCAACCGATTTTTAATGATTGGTAGACGTGTGGGTCCAGCTGCTCGTTGTCTTTTGAATAACGGGTTCCAACGTGTGTTATCGAGAGATAATGTTTTGGTGTTTATCCGAGTAAGATAAGTAGGTCTGTATGAAAACGGTAGCTAATAGAGTTACCGTTTTCTGCTGTTACAACATACACAATTTCAATTATGAGAAACTCACTGGATTATCAAGGGCTTCCATTCGTCAGAAAAAGGAGCAACCGTGTTTTCACTTCAGCGCTTCGTCAAACACAGACTCTATTTGATCTACCTCTTTCGACACCGCGAATAAGACAAACTGCCCTTTCGTCTTCAAAACATGCTTTTCGATGAGAAAATACTCCTCTGGGCGATAGTCTTTCAATTTGATTGTTTGTGCCTCGATCCGTTGTTGTATGTTCACTTTTACATTTTCGGTGTCGCTCGCATCTTTGACTTTGATAATAGCCAGTTCATCCGCTTTCACATTGGAGGAAGCCGTGTATAGGATGAAATCCTCCACTTTTCCTGCCTCGATCTGATACAACTTTTGCAGTTTCTCCAGATCCCCTTGCTTCATATCCTGAAAACTTACCGTTTGTTGAATTCTTTCTCCCACTTCTGCAGCCGAAAGTTCTTCGGAAGTCCCGCCGTCATTGGAGCATCCGGCTAACACTCCCATTCCGATAGCAAACATAAGTAGTACAGACAATAATCGCTTCATTACATTCACTCCATGATATTCAGAATAGAGGTGTCTTCAAAAATCGTTTTGACATTATAAAGGAATAGCATGTCATGAAACTGCCGAACTTGTATGAGCTTTGTTACAGATGCCTCGTAATATCGAAGGTCAACGACATCAATCTCTGCGAAGTGTTCGGCTAAAAAGGGAATCAGACTATTGGCGTACGAATCTTTCACTATCAGCAGCTTCTTCCTGTCTGGATGGTCGGTTGTGATTCGGACCAGTGCATGGTTGCCGTTCAGGAATACCGCATACTTATCCTTTTTGGCCAAATTGTCCATCTGGTACATGGAATCCGCGGTACGGCCTTCGTCCACGTACTCCACCTTCATTTTGCTTTCCTCTTTTGGCAGATAAAGATTGATACGATCAGGCTGCAGATGACGGAAGCCGCTCTTCGAATAGAGCGATCCGTAGAATGCATCCGTCACCTGCCGGATGTTGAACGCAGCTTCGTCTTTTGGAACAATCCCCATCTGCTTGCACAACACCCGGTAAGCATAATAAGCGCCTTTGCTCGTCCAATGATGATCCGTTTTATAAAAAATGGCTTCTTCGCGTCCCGCATACAGCGCGGGATAGACATCAACGAAGCGAATATCGGGTGGAAGCGATTGCCGAACTCGATTCAGAGCAGCATGTTCATCGCCAATTGGTGCGTAGGCGGGCAGTTTATCCCGAAGCAACGCTGCTGGGGTCGGTACCAGCATGAAGTACTTGCGAAGGTCGGGCGTTGTCTGGTGAATCGAATGGATGGCCTGAACTCTGTCTTTCACCTCTGCGTCCAGCGGCGTTGAGAAATATTGAATCAGGTACCCATCCTTGCCCAGATAAACACCGTTGCTGTCCTTTTTGCCCATAACACGATCCGCATCCGTTTTTAGCCCGATCCAAACGTCCCGGAAAGCAAATTGATCGGTGATATAGGTCTCGTAATCAGAAGTGAATTTCCCCGCCAACAGTGATCGTAATGAAAAAGGTGGCCTCCTCTCGAGCACCCTGTTTTCCGATTCCGAGAATGCTTGATCAGGTGTCAGTATGTTCAAAACGGCCATCATGAGGATAAACAGCAAAAACAACAAGCCGGTCACGGTTCGCGTCCGTTTGTCATATCCGGTCAAGACCGCTCCCTCCCCTCAAAACCGAAAATATAAGAATGGATTGTAATCCTCAAAGACCAAATAAGCTGACGACACAACCAAACTGATGATAGAAAATGCCAAAGCAGCGATCATGCCTACCGAATTCCATCGCGCTTTCATCTGCTCCAATACTTTCCGGGGCAGAGGTGTCGCGCACAAGGCCAACAGTACGAGCAATCCCCCATACGTCGTCAGGTCGTAGAGCGCCTGGCGATCCACCCATTCGTGCGCCCCGAAACCAAACATCGCACTGATGAACATCCACGCGGAAGGCAAATGTTCGAATTCAAAAAGAACCCACCCGACAACGACAATTGGCAGCGTGTAGAGATGTCCTGCCCAGTTCGGCCAATGCTTCAGCCATCTCAGCAAAAACAGCTTCTCAAACACAACGAAACAGCCGAAATACAAACCCCAAACGATAAAGTTCCAGCTCGCCCCATGCCACAGACCAGTTAAGAACCATACGATCAAGAGGTTACGGAACTGCTTGCCCAAGCCCATCCGGTTGCCGCCGAGCGGAATATAGACATACTCCCGGAACCAGGAACCGAGGGAAATATGCCACCTGCGCCAAAATTCCGTAACGCTTCGTGAAATATACGGATGCTTGAAGTTTTCTGGGAATTCGAAACCGAACATTTTGCCGAGCCCGCGCGCCATATCCGAATACCCGCTGAAATCAAAATAAATTTGAAACGTAAACGCCAGAATGCCGAGCCACGCGGATAGGACCGTCAATTCCTCCATCGGCGTCGACTTCACATTCGTCCATAAGAGTCCAATATTGTTGGCGAGCAGCACTTTTTTGGCCAATCCTCGGATGAACCACTCCGCTCCTTCGCCGAACCTCTCCAGCGTCACTTTACGAAAGACCAGTTGCTCCGCAATATCTCCGTATTTGACGATCGGACCTGCGACCAGTTGAGGAAACATCGTGACGTAAGTACCGAAAGCGACGAAATTTCGTTGTGCCGGCACTTTTCCTAGGTATACATCTACTACATAGGACATCGTTTGGAACGTATAAAAGGAAATACCGACGGGTAGTGGCAGATCAGCCACCTGTATTTGCAGACCGAATAGATCATTCACATTCGAAACGACAAACCCGGCATATTTGAAGAAACCGAGAATCGCCAAACTGCCACAGATGGAACCGAACAACACTGCTCTGGCGATCGGCTTGCGGTGTCTGTACTTGTCGATCACAAGCCCGTTGATATAATCAAATACCGTTGTAAAAATCATGAGGATGATATATACCGGTTCGCCCCATGCATAAAAGATGAGGCTCGCTGCGAACAGAACAGCATTTCTCAGCTTATTGGGCGACAAATAATAAACGAGCAGCACGGCGGGCAAAAACTGAAACAGAAAAATCAGACTGCTGAATACCAACGTTCGTTTCCTCCCGCGCCGTTATTTTGAGCTCTCCATACGCGCCAGCGCATCTTTTACGTAATCGAGCAGGATCGGATAAAACTTGGCCTGGAAATGAACCCCGTCTTCATCGTACATGTCAGGATGATCGGCAACAATTGACGATACATCGATGTATCCGACTTTTACCTTGCTTGCCAGCTCTTTCAATCCCTTATTGTAGTCGCCGATATTTTGATAGCGGGGCTCCGTTTTTTCTGCCTTGGCCGTAACCGGTGTAACGGATAATATCGTGATGGACGCCTCAGGGAGCCTTTCTTTGATGCGATCAATCAATTGGGCGTAGTACGATAACGAATATTCCTTGGGATGATCGGTCGGCCATAAAATGTCGTCCGAACCCAGTTGGATAAAAATATGCTCAGGCTTTCGCTTGACTAATTCGTCCACATCTTCCAGCGCGAATTCAGCCGTTTTCCCTGCACCTGCCAGCACGTTCTCCTCTTTCAACACATCATGGTAAGACAATCCCTCCGTAATCGAATCTCCGAGAAAAACGCTTGTTTGATACAGTGATGCATATGAGGTTTGCTCCGGAGTGGAGATGTCACCAGCTTGTCTGGTAATCTCGGAAGCGGGTGGTTGTGGTTGTCCATTGGTGCCACATGCCGCAACCGTTAAGGCGACCATGGCGAACAGTGTAATACCCATCAGTTTCTTTTGCACTTTCATCTTTCCCCTTTCTTCTTGAACAAGGTAAAGAGTAAACGTCGGATATCAAGATCAGATGCAGATCAGTTGCAGATTGGGTAGAAATGCAAAAAGAAAGTGCAGAACCGAGGTTCTACACTTTCTTTTTCTTCAATTCAAAATAGAACAAGACTCCTTCGTCCGTATTCATTGCCCCATAGTCCGCCCCATGTAGTTCTAGTATCTGCTTGGAGATCGCCAGGCCCAAACCGGTTCCTCCAGTCGAACGGTTGCGGGAATGCTCGACGCGGTAGAAACGATCCCATATCTTCTCCAACTGCTCGGCAGGAATCTGGATGCCTTTGTTTTCGATGTAAATCTTGACGGTATCCTCCCCTTCAACCGTTGCGATGACAATATCCTCTTGTTCCGGCGTGTAGCGTATGGCGTTTGTCAGGAAATTCACGATCACCTGCTCGATTCGATGCTGATTGGCGATGACTTCAACTTGGGCTAAACGGTGGTGCAATTGTAACTGCTTGTCGGCGAGTTCTGGTGCCAACTTTACACAGATTTTCTCCAGTAGCATATCAATCCGGAACGAATCCATCTGCATTCTATACGCACCGGATTCATATTTTGCCAATTCCAGCATATCGGTAACCAGCACGTTCATCTTCTGCACTTCATCTTCCATCGCAGCAAAATAGTAGTCACGCTTCGGGCTGTCCGCCTTATCCTTCAAAATGTACAGGCAGCTTTCCATGATACTTAGCGGAGTTTTCAGCTCATGCGACACGCCCGCTATAAATTCTTTACGCGTTTGCTCCAGCCGCCTTTCTTTCTCAATATCCTGCTCCAGCCGGACAATATGGGCATGCAGCATATCCGAAAGCCGATTAATATTCCGTGACAGGCTACCGATCTCATCCTCTGTCTTGATCGGAATTTTTTCAGAGAAGTCCAGCTTAGCCATTTTTTGCGTCATGTCGTCCATGCGGAGCAAAGGAGCTGCTATTCTGCGGGAGTAATAGAAGGAGGCGAGCAGAACGAGCAGCAAGGTACCTGCAATGATGTAGCCGTAATAACTTCTCATGATTCCCGCCGCTTCGTTCACAGGCTGCAGCGATGTCATGGCAAACAGATAGGCGGGCTTCCCTGTTTGATCGGTCACACGCTCAACGAATATTTTGTAATCAATATTGTTCTCTTGGTAGTCTGTTATGGTGCTTGTTTGCTCCACATCATCCCCGTATAGAAGATCCGCTTGAAAAGCTTTCACCCGTTCAAGAAATAAGCGGTTCGTATAGCGGGATACATCCGCGCCTTGCGGTGTCCGGACCTGTGTGATGGTTCCGCGCACCAAAACGCTGGGATAACGCTCATGGTATTCGGTGCCACTCTTGAATCTCGGGACGACCTCATACTCTTTTTTGACGAGTTGCTGATTCTCCAGTCGATCTTCCTCTCTGAGATTGGAGACACTCCTCCCGATCCGTTGCGCAAACCATTGATTATCGAACATGATCCCTTCCATGGCAAGCTGTTGTCCCACTTTCACATAAGGATCGAGGAAGGGGGTATCGGTGCTTACATCCTCCACATCCATGACCGTGTACAACGGAATGACAATCGACTTGCCAGAAAGAGCAGGGATGGTGTCTGAGTCCTCCAGACGGACCTCCATCTGGAAATCGTCCGTGTATTTCAAATGGCCTCTATCATCCAATCGAGCAAACCAGGCATTCGTCTTTTGATAAAACTCCTGTTCCTTCCTGACTTCATCCTGAGAAGCTCCGGCATGAGTCAACACGTTTTGCCGATAGGATTGAAGGGCTTCCTTCACCTTTTCTACCTTTTGATGCACATAATACTGCTCAAAAAAAACGGTTTGTCCGATAAAAATGCTCGCGATCACAGACAGGCATAATCCCGTCGTGAGCAGAAACAGCTTGCGCACAATGCTTGTTCTCATGGCCGTTCCTCGAATTTATAACCGGAACGAACAACTGTGACGATATGCTTCGCATGCTCTCCCAGCTTGGAACGCAAATTCCGAACATGGCTGCTGAGCGTACGATCCTCGCCGTCAAAGTCGTAACCCCAGATTTTTGTAATGAGCTGTTCTCTGGTGAGGATGATGCCTTTGTTTTTCATTAAGTAGGCCAAAATTTCGAATTCCGTGTGCGTCAGGCTATAATTCTTTCCCTCAATCGAAACAGTTCGGGACGGCAAGTGGATCGTAATGCCGCCGCCGAACAACATATCCCCAGGTTCGTGCATTTGCCGGTTTTCCAGCAACCGTTTGGCGCGTGCCAGCAGGATGGGTGGACTGCACGGTTTCACCACATAATCGTCCGCCCCAAGCTCGAATCCAAGCAACGTGTCATCCTCATCCGAACGAGCTGTTAACATCAGAATGGGGACGTTGGAAATTTTACGAATGCGTCTGCATACTGACCACCCGTCCAATTCCGGCAGCATAACGTCCAAAATGATCAAATGCACTTCATGCTCCTGAAATAACGTCAGCCCCTGACTCCCGTCACCCGCTTCCAGCACTTCGTAACCTTCGTCCATCAAGTATTCCTTCATAATTTCTCGCAAAACTTGCTGGTCTTCCACAATCAGTATCGTTTTCGTCATGCTAATGACCTCTCGTCCTCTATCTCTCCAAAAGATATTTTTTAGAATGGTATCATGACTTTGGAGTCGTCACAATATGGGCAGTGTTGCAAATGGTCGTAGAGGCCTTTCTGGGCACACAACAAAAGCCAAATCTTGTCATCTAACAAGATTTGGCTCGTTTCTACTATTAATCTACTATTTACATACTTTCCTGCCCCACGAGTTGGACAATCATCCTCATCGCTTATTTTTCAACTTTGTAATAGCGATCCCCGGTCTTCGGATTGAAATATACACGACGCTTTTCCTGCGTTACCGGATCGATCGTCACTTCATTCGTCGACTCAAATCCGGGCGGGACGATTTCTCCGTGGTCGGCGTGCAGTCGCTTGTCCTTGATTTTGGAAATGATTAGCAAGGTGATGAAAAGCAAGATCTGAAAAACAATGTAATAAAGGATATAAATCATTCATTACACCTTTTCAACGACAACTGCTGTACCGTATGCGACAACTTCCCCCATATTTCCCATATTTCCAGAGTCATAACGACACATTACCACAGCGTTAGCTCCCATGGCAGTTGCGTTTTTAATCATGCGGTCAAGCGCCTGTTTCCGCGCGTCCTCCAGGAGCACCGTGTATTCCTTGATTTCTCCGCCAACTACTGAACGAAGACCTGCCATGATGTCTCCCCCAATTCCGCGTGCTCGAACGATTAAGCCGAATGTTGTTCCTTTCACTTCAACGACACGATATCCTGGAATGTTTTCTGTTGTTACGACGATCATTTGCTTCTCCTACTTTCTGCTTTTATTTTTGAAGATCACATGTAGCACGATGTCAGCGCTAAAATGACTAATGATCGCGGCTTCTAAACCGTATCGCCAATATAGGAAGCCAAACAAGATGCCTAAGATACCGTTTAGCAACAGCGTCCATACAGTGACCACGTTGCTTTTTCCGTACGTCATGTAATTGGTTGGGAGATGGGATACAGCGAAAACAATGGCGGCAATACAGATGCCCAACCAATAGGAAATTCCCATCCATCCCATTTTCTGTGCCAAAAATACGACAACAGTCATAACCCCTAGACGCATGAGTACTTCTTCGCAAACCCCTCCGTAAAAAGACGAGAGAAAGCCGAAGAACCGTGATGAAATGGGTTCTTTACCCATTATTGTGGTCATGTGCTGTTGAAAGAAAGAACGATCCACCCATTTTACCAAAAGACCTAGCGCGATACCTGAACCAATAGATACGGCCCAAAACGACCAGATGGAAAAAGGCAGCTCCGCTCCGGACACCCAGTGATCGAGAATCCAGAGTCGAAGACCAGTGGAAGGTATGAGCCATAAGCCTATCGCAGTCGCCAGAGCCAGAAATACACAACTCTGAATGATCATAATCGCAACCATGACGGAAATAGGCGGGACTTTTTTGTTAGGGTAGATGGCGGCTTGCAGTTGCACATATTGGCGAATCGTGTTGGATTGAATAGGTATAGCGCATAGCGCGCACAGTACGCTAACCAACCAGATCAGCCAAAAATCTTCCATTTCTACGCCTCCTTTTTAGATTTCTGATCGTTCTAAAAAGTACCAGCCCATGAAGAAAAACACGATGTTGAGTGTAAAGACACCTGCGAGCCCCGGTAAACCTGTGATGAATGCTTGCGACAGAGTTGAGTTTTCTTGAATAATCATCATCGCCGCATTTGACAATCCACCTGGAGATACCATATCCAAAAATTTACCGAGAAATTGTGGAACCGTGAAGATCAGGATATTGAATACCAGCGAGGCTCCACCCGCACCAACAGCATTGTTAAAAAAACTGGAGGCGCACAGTGTTGTTGTGACGACAAGGAATAGATTCGGTATGTACATCAACGTACCTATCCATACATGCGTCCAATCTAGTTTTCCGAAAAGGATCTCTGTATAGTAGGCGGTTATCCCCATCCCGATCAGCATGCTTGCAATTGTCAAAGTGTAATAGGTAATGGCTTTGGCGAGATAGTATTTGGCTCGACTGATGGGCTTGACGAATACCATAGATGCTACCCCAGAGGCTTTCTCTCCGGCAATGGATCCCATGACGATAAGGATTAGCACAAACGTGCCGAGTGAGCTAAATTTGCTAATCGCCGTCGAGAGTACTTCTGGAGCAGACGGGGTTGGAATTTTGATGACTGCCCCTTCCGGCAGTCCAGTGGAATTGGCCAAAATATCAGGGAGCATTTTCATCGTAATCGGCTGTGTAATCATTAAAGCAATAAACACAATCGGGACAATGAGAATCTTGTAGGTTCTGACCAATTCATTAAATTCTTTTCTGATCATTGGGTGGGAAGTCATCAGTTATTCACAACCTTTAGGAAAATATCTTCGAGGGTCGATACGGACAAGCGATAATACTCCAGTGTCCCGCCAGACTCCAGAAGAATGTGAGGCAGGAGTGCCTTGGCTTTTTCCATGTCATTGGTATGAACTTTGTAAATACCGCCGTCTAGGTTCCATTCCCTGATCCAGGCTAGCCCATTCAATACATCGGTTAAATCGATGTCCTGTTGATCAAACTTGAACTCAATCAGTGGCTCCACATGGTTTGCTCGCAGCTGATCCAAACTGGACGAAAGCACCACCGTACCGTCCTTGATGATGACGATATGGTCGGCGATTCTTTCGATGTCATCCAAAATGTGGGTCGACATGAAGACAGTCATATGTTGCTTCAACTTTTCTATTAGCAATAAGACGTCATATCTGCCCATGGGGTCTAGCGCGGAAACGGGCTCGTCCAAGACAAGTAGCTTGGGGTTGTGGATGAGTGCCTGGGCAATCCCCAGACGCTGTTTCATCCCTCCGCTGTAACCGCTTATTGGGCGGTTCCTCGCCTCATTGATTCCGCATAACTCCAAGAGTTCATCTGTCCGCTGCGTAATTGTGCGCTTGTCCAATCCATAAAGTCTACCCACCCAATGCATCCACTCTGTCGCTGTCATGTAGTTGTAGAAGGCTGGGATTTGTGGACAATACCCTACTTCACTTGTGACTTTATTGCGGTCGGTCACGACGTCGTAGCCTACTACTCTCACTTTTCCTCTGGTCGGTGCAGCTAATCCGGTTAGGATACGAATGGTCGTCGTTTTCCCGGCACCATTCCCCCCAAGAAAACCGACACAACCGATGCCATCGACGGAAAAGGTTACGTTCTTTAACGCTTTATGGTCTTTATATTCCTTTGTGAGGCCTTCACATTCAATAACTCGCAAAGAATGTCAACCCTTTCCTCGGTTCTCTTGAGCTAGTCTTTTCTGCCTACAAAGAAATACACGATTGGACCCAAGGTGTTTATAAAGATAATGCCGAGAGCCCACGGCCATTTTTTTCCACCTGCAACTCGGTATGCTTCGCGTCTTGCCAAATCAATTAAAGCAATAACTGCTAGTATCAATTGAATAGCAATGATAGGCGCAAGAAGCTGAATGTCGAATGGCATGGATAAAACCTCCAATTTTTATAGTTATTATAAAGTTTATCATTATTTTGATAATTTTCCCACCCGCCGCCATGAAATGAGGTGACGGATGGGCTTTTATTTTTTTATTGTAAAGCTTGTTCCGGTAATTTTAGTTGGCCGCTTCTGATAAAGTAATCAAGGACTTTACCAAAAACTTCTTCGTCGATTTCCGCGCATTCAATGTCGTTTTGGCGCAGCAAACGAGTCGTTTTATTGCCTACATAGACTACACTTCCTCTGCTAGTGTGGCCGTCTGTGAACAGGTTACCGAGTGGAGCGGCTGAATTGGCCTCATTGCCTTTTTCTTTCGCATCTTCTTGCACCGCTTCAATCCACTCATCCATGGTGACTCGATCCAAAACAAATCCTCTGTTTTCAATCGCTGAAATCAGGTCTTCGTAATCGGTTGAGTTCGGGTTGAGCAAGTGGAAGTTTTCGCTCAAGCTCTGTTCGGTCATGGAGAGATGAACGATTCCTTTACTTGCAAAATCAACGGGCATCATGTCCAGATCGCCGCTCATGTCAGGAGCTTTGCCCAGATCTATAATCCCTGCTGCAATTCTCCACATCAGGTCGTCCTTCTGGCATGCTCCTGTTTCGCTGTCCCCAGTCATCCGTCCGCAACGGTAAATCGCCGCTGGAATGCCGCGTTCGCGTGCGAGATTGACGAGATGCTCGGCTACCCACTTGCTCTGTGTATAACCGGAAGTGAGGACGCGACTGTTCTCTGGCATGTCCTCTTCGCGGAAGGCCATGGATTCTTCCGTTTCTTCTGATGCAAACGTGAAAATCGTTGAGACGAAATGCACAGGCTTGGTCTTTTTGGCAGCAGCAAGGCGGAGGATTTCCTCAGTCCCTTTTACGTTTGCTTTCTTCAGAGCTGCGTACGGATAAACAAAGTTAACGAGAGCACCGTTGTGGTAGACAACATCCACTTTTTCAGCCAACTCGGAAAACTGATCGTCGGACAGATTGAGTCGTGGCTGTGCCAAATCACCGATTACTGGAATAATCCGATGCGCTTGCTCCTCATTCCATAACTCGTATAGCTCTAATGTTTTGCGTAGTCGTGCCATTCCTTCCTCTTCGTCAGAAGCTCGAACGAGGCAGTAAATGTCAGCGTCTGTCATCTGTAGCAGGTCACGCAACAAGAAAGCACCAAGGAAACCAGTGGCTCCTGTCAACAATGCCGCTTGGAACTGGCTTGGATCGCCCACATACGGATGTTCAGCCTGAATCGCTGGATCGAGTACGACTTCATCCTTGAGATCCTTGGCGTCGATGTCATGGGAAACAGCAGAAAGACCGTGTTTAAGAATTTCCTCGATGGTCTTGGCCATACCCGCAATAGTCGGGGTCTCGAACAGGATTCGCAGCGGTACCTCAAGCTGTAGCTCTTCGCGAACCTTGAAGATAAGCTGGGTAGCGAGCAATGAATGACCGCCAATCTCAAAGAAGTTGTCGTGTACTCCGATTTTGTCCATTTCCAGCACGGCGGCCCAGTGCCTATGCAACATGATCTCGACTGGCGTTTGCGGCGCTTCGTATTCGACGCCTGATTCCGAGCGATCGTATTCTGGCTTCGGTAGCGCTTTGCGATCCAGTTTACCGTTTGGCGTCTTCGGTAAGCTCTCCATGATCATAAAGTGTTGCGGGATCATATAGGCTGGAAGCTTGTCAGTCAGGAAGTGGTTCAGGTCATGAGACGTACTTGTGTGATTCTCCTCGAACACGATGTACGCTACCAGACGTTTGTCTCCTTCTCTGTCTTCACGAGCGACTAGCACGACTTCCTTGACTTCAGGGTGGTGTCTCAGAACAGATTCGATTTCCCCCAACTCGATACGGTAGCCGCGGATTTTGACCTGGTAATCAACACGTCCCATAAATTGAAGATTCCCATCTGGCAAGTAGCGTACGAGATCTCCAGTCCGGTACATTCTCTCCCCTGGCTCACGGAACGGATTTTGCACAAAGCGTTCCATGGTCAGATCGGGGCGGTGGAGATAACCACGTGCTAAGCCCGATCCACTGAGGTACAATTCTCCCGGCACCCCTACTGGAACTGGTTTGCGATGACTATCTAATACAAATACTTGCGTATTGAACTGCGGTCGTCCGATCAGTGGTTCGCTGATAGCTCCTTTTTTCACGATGGAATGTGTAGAGTAAACGGTGTCCTCTGTCGGTCCGTAGAGATTAAAGACTTTCTCTACGTTTTCAAAGGTATACAATTCCTGCGCCAGCTTGTTAGAAAGTGGTTCACCGCATAGGTTCATGACGCGCACTGATGCTGGAATACCTTTCATACGCACCAGCTCCATCGCCGCTGACGGTACAGTATTGATCAGTGTCACCTGATTGGCTGCTGGCAAGGCTGGCAATTGTAATGCATTTTCCGCCATGATAACTTTGCCACCCATGGTCAGTGTTGCGAACATTTCGTAGACAGACAAGTCAAAGCAGATTGACGTGGAGAACAGTACGCCACTCATCTCCTCTGGTGTGAATGTGTCGTGTGCCCACGATAGGAAGTAGCTGACACTGCGATGCTCGAGTGCTACTCCTTTTGGATTGCCTGTAGAACCGGACGTGTAGATGACATAGATCAAATTGTCGGAATTCCCAAGCTTGGTCGGGTTCTCCTCGCTTTCTTCGGCAACTGCTTCCCAATCATTGTCCAGGCAGATCACTTTGGCGTTGTGCTCAGGCAGAGTTGGCAACAGTTTTTCTTGCGTTAATAGGACGGGAACTTGTGAGTGTTCGATGATGTAGGCAATGCGATCTGCTGGGTAGCTTGGGTCGATAGGCACATAGGCTCCACCAGCTTTCATAATGGCCAAAAGTCCAATCATCATCTCGGTTGTCCGCTGTGCGCAGACGCCGACGAGCACTTCGGGTCCTACTCCTTGCTTGCGTAAATAATGAGCCAGCTGGTTCGCTTGTCTGTTCAACTCCCGGTAGGTAGTCGTTTGATCTCCTACGATGAGAGCGATGTTGTCCGGGGCTTTCGCCACCATGTCCTCAATCATTTCATAAACGCATTTTTCTTTCGGGTATGGCGCTTCTGTACGATTCCATTCGGTAATGAGTCGTTGTTCCTCTTCCTCACGCATGAGCGGTAGCAAGGTGATTGACTGATCTGGGTTGGCAACGATTTCTTCCAGAAGCTTGTGGAAATGATCAACCATTCGAACGATCGTACTGTGATCAAACAGCGCCTTGTTGTACTCCAAGGTAGCGATGAGACCGTCTGATGTCTCCAACATGGTCACCGTCAAATCGAACTTCGAGGTGACGGCTTCCGCGCCGACGTCAAAGCTGCTCATTTGAATATCATGAACAGGATCTATCTGCATCGGGATGTTTTGCAGAATAAACATCACCTGGAATAGTGGTGAGTAGCTCATGCTACGTTCCAGCTGCAGTTCATCTAACAATTTTTCAAACGGTACGTCTTGGTGTGCATAAGCTCCCAGGGCTGTTTCACGAACGCGTGCAAGCAATTCGCGGAAGCTTGGTTGACCTGACATATCTGTGCGTAAAACGAGTGTATTGATGAAGTAACCGATCAACTGCTCCGTCTCTTGTTTGTTACGTCCCGCAATAGGAGTACCGACGAGAATATCTTCTTGATTCGTATAGCGGTACAACAGCGTTTGGAAGGCGGCAATCAATGTCATGAAGAGTGTAGTCGTTTCTTTTCCGCTCAGATTACGCAATTCTTCCAATAGGTCCGCTCCAAACTGAATGGAGAGCTTCTCTCCTTCGTATGTCTGTACAGGTGGCCGCGGGCGATCTGTTGGCAGTTGCAGTAATGGTTCGCTGCCCTTGAGCTTTTCTCTCCAGTACTCGAGCTGTCCATCAAGAACCTCTCCACTTAACCATTCACGCTGCCAGACGGCAAAATCTGCATATTGGATCGGCAATTCCGTAAATGGCGATGCAACTCCTTGACTAAACGCTTTGTAATTGGTCATTAATTCGCTCATCAAAATTCCCATCGACCAACCGTCTGCAGCAATGTGGTGCATCACGAACAGGAACACAAAGTCTTTTTCGTCGAGCTGAACCAGATTTGCACGGAGCAACGGACCTTTGGTCAGGTCGAATGGCTCGAGTGTGGCCTGCTCGGCAAGGCGTTTGACTTTTGCTTCCCGTTCACCAGGATCCATAGCCCGCAGATCGGTATGGCTCATGACCCAATCGTCCTGAGGGTGAATCACTTGAACAGGTCGCCCGTCACGAACCTCAAAACGAGTACGCAAGCTCTCGTGACGCTGTATGATGGCTTTCAAGCTTTCTTCCCACGCGAATATGTTGAGGTCCCCTTGGATACGTAGGAAGGATGGAATATTGTTGACTGAGCTTCCTTGCGTGAACTGCTCCAGGAACCACAAACGCTGCTGGGTAAATGACAATGGGAGCGGTTCTTTGCGAGATACTTTCACAATCGGTGGAGCCAGCTTGATGGATGTTTGCTTGGTGAGCATAACCAGCTGTTCACTAAGCCCTTCGACTGTTGGGTATTCAAACAACGTACGAATTTGCAACTCTACCCCAAAGATTTCCCGTAGACGAGAAACTGTCTGCGTTGCGAGCAGGGAGTGTCCACCTAATTCGAAAAAGTTGTCATGTACGCCCACTTTCTCTACGGAGAGGATTTCAGTAAAGACGTTAGCGACCATTTCTTCCACTGGGGTACGTGGAGCGACATATACGGCTGTAAGCTGGCCCCAATCTGGCGTAGGTAATGCTTTGCGGTCAATTTTTCCGTTGACCGTAAGTCGAATTTCCGGAAGCCACATGAAATGCGTCGGGATCATGTACTCGGGAAGTTTCTCTTTGAGCCAGAGCTTGATTTCGTCTAAGGACGTCTCCTGCTCCAAAGCATTGGTCAAATACGCTACCAATCGTTTGTCACCAGGTCTAGCTTCTCGCGCAATAACAACTGCTTCTTTGATTGCTTCATGTTGTCTCAATGCCTCTGCAATTTCGCCTAACTCGATACGGAATCCACGGATTTTTACCTGATCGTCGACACGACCGATGTAGTCCACGTTGCCATCTGGCAGATAACGAACGAGGTCGCCTGTTCGATAGAGCCGTTCTCCTGATTGACCGAATGGATTCGGAATAAAACGCTCTGCTGTAAGCTCTGGACGATTCCAATAACCACGCGAAAGACTCTCGCCACCAATGTACAGCTCTCCCGGAACACCGATAGGGACTGGCTGAAGATTTCGATCTAACACGTACAGCTTGGTATTCGGGAATGGACGACCAATAGTCAGGGCATCATCAGCATCCGTTAAAAGAGCGATGACTGTACCAACTGTTGCTTCCGTCGGTCCGTAGCAGTTATAAAATTTTCGTCCTTTTGCATAGTGAGCAACCAGTTCACGGCTGCATGCGTCTCCTCCGACCTCAAGGCAGACCAGATCCGGGTACTCTTCAACAGGTAATGACGCGAGTACCGAAGATGCCATCGATACCTTGGTAATGCGACGTTCACGAAGAGTGCGAACGAGGTCTGGACCAGGTAACAGAGACTCACGATCTTCGATGACTAACGTTCCTCCAGAGAGCAGAGCCTGTAGAATCTCAGAAATGGAAACGTCGAAGCCAAATGACGTAAATTGCAGGACACGGCTGGACTCGTTTATTTCGAAGTAATTCATGTAAGCCTGCACCATATTCATCACACTGCGATGCTCAACAGCTACCCCTTTCGGCAATCCAGTGGTACCGGATGTGTAGATGACATAGGCGAGATTGGTTGATACGACACCGCTTTTTGCGTTTTCTACGGACAGCTGCTCGTAGAACAGATTTTCATCCAGGCAGATGACGTGCGCTTTCGTTTTTGTGAAAGGCTCTGCCAGTCTCGCTTGTGTCAGCACGACAGCTGCTTGTGAATCTTCCAGCATGAAGGCCATTCTTTCTTCGGGATGAGCTGGGTCAACCGGTACATAGGCTGCTCCCGCTTTTAACACACCAAGAATGCCAATGATCATTTCCATGGAGCGCTCCACGCAGATGGCAACAGTCGTATCAGGCTGCACTCCTTGTGCGAGAAGCAGATGTGCTAACTGGTTGGCTCTTTGGTTCAGCTCCGCATAAGTCATGGCTTGTTGTTTATATTCAAGTGCAATATTTTCAGGAGTTTTCGCTACTTGTTGTTCAAATGCCTGATGGATGCAAAGGTCGCGTGGATACTCCTTCTCCGTGCGATTCCAATCGATGAGTACCTGCTCGCGCTCGATATCGTCTATCAAGGTCACGTCACTCAGAAGCATCTCCGGAGACTTGCTCATAGTGACCATGAGTTGGGTAATTTGGCTCAAGACCCGGTCGATCATCGCGTCATCAAAACGGTTTTGTTCATACTTGAGTTTGATGGCCACTTGCTTGCCTGGTGCTGCCACCAACGTAAGTGGATAATTCGTTTGTTCGACAGCTGCTACGTCGTGAATTTCCAAAGAAACACTGGGCGAAGCTGAATTGGACTCGTCTGTTTCTTGCCCTGCTGCTTGTACAGCCGGATAGTTCTCAAATACGAGTATCGATTCAAACAGGGCAGATCCACGCGGCAGTTCACTCCATCCTTGGATGTCGAACAGCGGAGTGTATTCGTATTGGCGTATCTCTAGCTGTCTGTGCTGCAAGTCTCTCAGCCACTCTAGCATGGTCGCGTTCGTCTGCGATGATATCCGTACAGGTAAGGTATTGATGAAAGAGCCTACGATCGTCTCAACATTGGAGAGGTCTGCCGGACGACCTGAACCTGTCGCCCCAAAAATGACTTCCTCTTCCCCGCTGTAGCTTCCCAGAATCCAGCCCCACGCCGCTTGTACCAAGGTATTGAGTGTTAACTGGTGTTCGCGTACGAATTTTTGCAAGTGCTCGCTTGTTTCTTCTGATAGAAGGATGCTCTTCTCTTCGTATTGCTTCGGTCCAGCGGTGACTACTGTTTTGCTCATTCCCAAGCTGGTTGGTTCGTGGAAGCCTTTTAGTTGGTTTACCCAGAAGCCCTTGGCTTCCTGCATATTCTGACGTTTCAACCAAGCAATGTACTGGGAAAACGGCTGTGGATGTCCAAGCTTAACTTCTTGCCCGTCGCTGATCGAGGCATAATAGGCAAACAGTTCATTCAGTACCAAAGGAACGCTCCAACCATCAAGTAGAACGTGATGGAAGCTCCAAACGAAGCGGTAACTTTCTTCTCCTGTTCGGAAGACAACCCATCGTGACAAAGGTACATGTGTAATATCAAAGCTTCGTCTACGGTCTTCCTCTAGAAAAGCGGTAAACATCTCATCCTGTACATCCGAATGCAAATGGCGCCAATCTTCCTGACGAAGAGATACGATTACCTCTTTGCGGACAATTTGGTGTGATTGATTCAAGCCTTCCCAGATGAAGTACGTTCTTAGGATGGAATGGCGGTCCATCACTTTTTGCCATGCTTGCTCGAATACCGGCACATTCAGGTTCTTGAAATGAATGGCAAATTGGACGACGTAATCCCCGCTGTCGCTTGCATACAGGGAGTGGAACAACATCCCCTGTTGGAGCGGAGAAAGTGTATAGATATCCTCGATATTTCGGTCAGAAGCGATGTGTTTGTCGATGTTCTTCTGATCCAATTCAGCCAGAGGAAAATCGGATGGTGAGTAACCGCCAGCTTCCTCTGTCGCACAATGGGCAATAATCTCACGAAGCGCATCCATAAAGTCCTTCGCAACTGCTGTAATCGTGCTCTCTAGATGAATCTTCTCACTGTATCGCCAAGTCACATGCAGTTGTTCCCCTGCAACGACACTATTTACGTCGATCAGGTGATGTCGCTCAGCGTCTGGGCTAAGGTTGGAACCACTGGACTCAGGTGCCCAGCCAAATAAGGAATCGCCATCGACAATCTGATCGATTTTGCCCATGTAGTTGAACAGCACTTGTGCTTGAATGCAGGAAATTTCATCAACAATATTCTGATCCGCATGGAGGTAGCGAAGAACGCCGTAACCAAGCCCTTTGTTTGGGATCGCACGTAATTCTTCTTTGGTCATCAAAAGTGCTTTTCCTACGGAGAATGTTTCGTCCCACTGAAGGTGCACTGGATACATACTGGTGAACCAGCCGATGGTACGGGACAAATCGATTCTCTCTGACAATTCTTCACGGCCATGCCCTTCTACGTTTACGAACACAGATCGATTACCCGTCCACCGAGTAAGTGACTTCGCCAAAGCGGTTAGTAGGACGTCATTGATCTGAGTGCGGTATGCCTGCGGTACGTTTTGCAGCAGTGCTTTGGTTTCTTCGCTGGTCAATGTAGCGCTGACGGACTTTGTCGTTGCTTCTGTATTTTCCCCATCATCTGTCACGTCCACAGGTAGTTGTGCTGAATCGACGGAGCATTTGCTCATCCAGTATTTTTTTTCGTTTTGCAAAGCATCTGAATTCGCATAGCGCTCCAGTTCATCCGCCCATTCTTTGTAGGATGTCGTTTTCGCTGGTAGTTTCACCTCTTGCCCTGCGGCAATTTGTTGGTAGGCGTTTTGCAAGTCCTCGAGAATGATGCGCCACGATACCCCGTCTATGACTAAGTGATGGGCGACGATCAACAAACGATTGGGCTGGTCTTGACCCAAATAGAAATAAATGGACTGAACCACATGCCCTTCAAACAAATTCAGACTTGCCTGCGTCTCATCAGCAATCTTTTCGATGGCCTTGAATTGCTCATCTGGTGTAAGGTGGGACAGATTTTCAATCCGGAATGGAATCGTATCACTTGGCGCATCCATCTCTTGCTTCCAACCGAACTCTGTCTGTGTATAGCGCATGCGTAAAGCATCGTGCTGTAGGAGTAAGTGCCCCACCGCTTGTTTCAGTGCTTCCTGATCAATACCTGCCTGGATGGAGAGCAGCACGGATTGATTCCAGTGATGTCTGTTCTTCAATGGAAGCTGGAAGAACCACTTCTGAATCGGCAAGAGTGGCAATTCTCCTTTAATAGGACCTTGTTCAGCAAGGATCGCTTCTTTTTCCTCTACTACTTCTGCTAATTCAGCGATGGTTTGGTATTCGAATAGCTGCTTCGGTGTGAGCCTTAGACCTGATTGAGTGGCACGTGACACAATCTGGATACTGAGAATCGAATCACCGCCTAGCTCGAAGAAATTATCATGTATGCCAATTTGGTCAATACCGAGAACTTCTTTCCATATCGCGGCAAGGTGTTGCTCCTTCTCCGTAGTTGGTGAGACAAATTGTCCTTCCAACTCAGGACGATTGAAATCAGGTGCAGGTAAATTTTTACGATCTACCTTTCCGTTTGGTGTGAGCGGCAGATAATCTAACGGGATGAAAAACGCAGGAACCATGTAATCAGGCAGTACTTCCTTTAGCGCTTTGCGGATGTCACTTGTGGCAATCTCCGTGTCCGGTTCTAAAACCAGGTAGGAAGCAAGACGCTTCGTTCCTTGATGATCCGTGCAGACAGTGACCACTGCTTCTTTTACCGCAGGGTGAGCGAGAATGGCTGTTTCTACTTCCCCCAGTTCGACGCGGAATCCACGAATACTCGTCTGATCATCTGCACGACCGATGAACTCAATGTTGCTGTCCGCCAGGTAGCGCACCAGATCCCCTGTACGGTAGAGACGTGCTCCTTCTCTTTCACTAAAAGGATGAGTGACAAAGCGCTCTTGTGTCAGTTCGGGACGGTTCAGGTAGCCGCGCGCCAAGGAACTTCCACCAATATATAGCTCACCAGTGACTCCTACGGGAACAGGCTGCATACGCGCATCGAGAATATAGACTTGTACGTTGTCAATCGGACGTCCAATGGATGGTGCAAAGCTTTGTCCAGTCCCTATCGGAACGATACCAGCTGTAGCAACGACTGCGTTTTCGGTTGGACCGTATTGGTTCACCAGGGTAAACGGCAGATTCGCACTTGGATAGTGATGGAGCTTGTCTCCTCCTGTTAGCATGTAACGAAGCTTGGTATGGCTCGGCCAGTCCAGAGCCAGCAAGTTATCTGTTAAAGGCGTCGGCAAAAAGCTGATGGTGATCTCAGAATGAATGAGCCAATCCCGGAGTTTTTCCGGTGCGAGACGGATTTCCTCTTCTGGCAAATAAAGTGTGGCTCCTTTTGCTAAATAAGGCCAAATTTCCCATACAGATGCGTCAAAAGCCGTCCCGGATATCTGCGATGCTCGATCTGCGGACGTGACATTATATACTCGTTGATGCCAAGAAATTAGATTGAGAAGCGCGGTGTGCTCGATCTCAACCCCTTTTGGCGTACCTGTCGAACCAGATGTATAGATGACGTAAGCAAGCTGGTTCGTCGTAGTCACGTTCATTGGAGTCGTCGTATTTTCTTGGGAGATCGACTCCCAGTCTGAGTCTAGGCAAATCAATTGGCTCGTACCCGCAGGGAGTTTTTCTGCGAGTCTGGTTTGTGTAAGTACAATCGACATACCTGCATCCTGCATCATGAAGGCGAGGCGATCCTTGGGATACGCTGGGTCCATTGGTACGTAGGCACCGCCAGCTTTCATGATTGCCAGTTGACCGATCAGCATCTCGATAGAGCGCTCAACGCAGATCCCTACCAGATTTTCCTGTCCGATTCCCTGTTTCTGCAGATAATGCGCCAGTTGATTCGCTTTGGCATTCAATTCCGCATAGGTAATGGATTGGTCGCGTGTGAGAACAGCCGGCTGGTTGGGCATTTCATGAGCGAGATGATCGACCAGTTCATGCACGCAATGATCCTTGGAGTAGGCAACTTCGGTGTTGTTCCATTCAGATACTACCTGCTGCTGTTCCGTCTCCCCCATCAGTTGTAGGGCGGTGATGTCTTGATTTGCGTTGGCAGCAACGGCTTTGAGCAGCTGTGTAAAGTGTTCGATCATTCGTTCTACTGTGTTCTGATTAAATAGTGATGTGTTGTACTCGAATGTAGCGGACAGACCGTCTACGGTCTCTGCCATCGTCAAGGTGAGATCAAACTTGGTTGTCTCTACCTGTTGATTCCCTTTTGGTGGCAAAATGCGAATCCCTTCAAGTGCTTCTACCTGAACCGGAATATTTTGCAGAACGAACATCACTTGGAACAATGGTGAATAGCTGAGACTGCGCTCTAATTGCAGCTCGTCTACGAGCTTTTCAAAGGGTAGATCTTGATGGGAATAGGCTCCCAAGGCTGTTTCTCGCACACGGCTAAGTACCTCTCTGAAGCTAGGGTCGCCTGACAAATTTGTTCGCATCGCCAATGTGTTGATGAAAAATCCAATTAACCCTTCTGTCTCTTGGTGACTGCGTCCTGCTACAGGAGTACCGACGAGGATGTCGTCTTGTCCTGTATATCGATACAGAAATACTTGGAATGCGGCGAGCAACGTCATAAACAACGTCGTACCTTCGCGTTTGCTCAAGGAAAGTAGATTCGTCATCAATTCCTTGTCAAACATCAGTGTGATGCTGTTTCCTTCATAGGACTGAACAGCAGGACGGGGACGATCTGTCGGCAAGGCGAGAAGCGGTTCTGCTCCACCCAGCTTTGCACGCCAGTAGGACAGTTGTTTTTCCAATACGTCTCCTGTAAGCCATTCACGCTGCCATGCCGCATAATCTGCGTATTGTATAGGCAGGCTGGAGAGTTGCGGTACTTCTGATTTGCTAAATGCCTGATAGCAGGTAAATAATTCGCTGAGTAAAACACCCGCTGACCAACCATCGGCGATGATATGGTGTACGTTCAGCAAGAAGATGAAATCCTGCTCTCCTGTTTGAATAATCGTCGCTCGCATGAGTGGGCCTGTGACGAGGTCAAACGGCTTGTTCGCGTCTTCTTTGGTCAAGCGTTGTCCTTCTTCGTCTCGTCTATCATCTGGCAGCTCTCGTATATCCATTCTGCTCAGTTTCCAATCCAGCTCTGGGTGAATTACCTGAACGGCTTCCCCGTTGATGTCGGAGAACGTTGTACGCAAGCTCTCGTGACGGCGGATAATCATCTGCAAACTTTGCTCGAGCGCTTCCATGTTTAGCTCTCCTTGCAAGCGAACGGCAGTTGGGATGTTATAGAGCGAACTGTTTGGCATCAAGCGGTCAAAGAACCATAAGCGCTGCTGTGCAAACGAAAGCGGCAAATGTCGATCACGCGAAACGGGTACGAGCGGAATGCTGGAGAGTCCAGATTTGTCCTCGTTCATGGATACAATCAATTCGCTGAGTCGGTTGACTGTCGAATGTTCAAATAAAGCACGGAGTGGTAAATCCACGCTAAACGCTTCTTTTAAGCGGGAGATGGTTTGCGTAGCCAAAAGAGAATGGCCTCCAAGCTCAAAGAAATCGTCGTAGCTACCGATTCGTTCTACCGAGAGAACCTGCGACCAGATGTTCGCTACCAGCTCCTCTGTAGGAGTACGGGGGGCAACATAAATACGCTCCGCGGAAAGCTGTCCCCAATCTGGTACTGGTAGTGCTCGTCGATCTACTTTTCCGTTAACCGTGAGCGGAATCGACTCTAGCCATACAAAGCCTGCTGGTATCATGTATTCAGGCAACGATTCTTTCAGGAAAAGAACGAGCTCCTCCGCGGTTGGCATGTCTCCCGTTGCTACCAGATATGCGGCCAAGCGTTTGCCTCCCGCTTTTTCTTCACGGACCATGACCACAGCTTCATGGACGGCAGAATGCTGTCTGAGTGAATTTTCAATTTCCCCCAGTTCAATTCGGAAACCGCGAATTTTGACCTGATCATCCATACGGCCAAGGAATTCGAGGTTGCCGTCTTCCATATAGCGAACCAGGTCGCCCGTCCGATAGAGTAGCTCTCCTTCTTTTCCGAACGGATGAGTGATAAAGCGCTCCTCTGTTTGTTCTGGACGATTCCAGTAGCCGCGAGCCAAGCCTTTTCCTCCGATATACAGTTCACCTGGTACGCCGATAGGCACGGGCTGTCTATTTGCATCCAAAACGTACATCGTCGCGTTGGCAATTGGTCGACCGATAGGCGGATTGCTCATTCCAGCATCGCAACGCATCATTGTGGAGCAGACGGTTGCTTCCGTTGGACCGTAGCAGTTGAAGAACTGGCGATTCGCTGCATAGCGTGCCACGAGTTCACGGCTCGGAGCTTCTCCGCCTACAATCAAGGTGCAAAGGTCAGGCAGGTCAGCTTCAGGCAGTGCTGCTAGTACGGAAGAAACCATGGATACGGTGGTAATGCGTTGTTCTTGTAAAACTTGGATCAGCTCAGGGCCTGGCAAAAGGGACTCTCTATCCTCGATAACTAGCGTCGCACCAGCGAGTAAGGCCATAACCATCTCGGACACCGATACGTCGAAGCTAAATGAAGTAAATTGCAGAACACGACTCGTTGGCTGAATATCAAACGAATGGATCAAGGCGTGAGCCATGTTTATCACACTATGGTGCTCTACCATTACCCCTTTTGGCTGTCCTGTTGAACCAGACGTATAGATGACGTAGGCAAGATTATGTTCTGTGACCTTGCTAGCAACGTTGGCGATAGGTTCATTTGTGAAAGGCTTGCTGTCTAAACAAATGACATTCGCCTGTGTCGCTGGCAAGATGTCCATGAGCGATTGCTGGGTCAGCAGCACATTTGTTTGTGAATTCTCGATCATATAGGCGATGCGCTCTTGCGGGTAAGCCGGGTCTATCGGTACGTAGGCAGCTCCCGATTTTAAAACGCCGAGTATACCGATGATCATCTCAGGGGAGCGATGCACGCATATGCCGACGAGTGTATCCGGTTTGACCCCTTTACTTACGAGCTGATGGGCCAGTTGGTTTGCTCGCTCGTTTAGTTCCTTGTAGGTTAGCTCCACGTTTTTATAGGTAATGGCAATCGCATCTGGTGATTTCTCCACTTGTTGTTCAAACGCCTGATGAACGCACAGGCCGCTCGGATATTCCTCCGCCGTCTGATTCCACTGAACGAGAACCTGTTCACGTTCGCTTTCGCTGATCATAGAAAGGTCGGCAATCCGTTGCTTGGCGTTTTTGGCGATGGAGATCAGTAGTGAATGAAGCTGATCTAGAACTCGCTCAATAGATGAAAGCTCAAACTGACTTTCATCAAATTTGACTTTGATGTCGATTGTTTTGCCTGACGCCGCAACCAGAGTAAATGGATAATTGGTTTGCTCCTCGGAATGTACATCCACGATCGAAAGCTCACTCTCTCCACCGCCGCCGCTAGCATTACCGACAGGAGTGTTTTCAAAGACGAGAATGCTCTCAAACAGGGATTGTCCACGCGGCAAGTCGCTCCAGCCTTGGATTTCCACCAGTGGGGTATATTCGTACTGGCGGAAGTCGGCTTGCTGTTGTTGCAGAGATTTGAGCCAATTGATTACGCTCTCCTCCGCTTTTACCTGCACGCGGACAGGGAGTGTATTAATAAACAGACCGATCATCGTCTCGACTCCAGGCAAATCGGCAGGACGTCCGGATACAGTGGCACCGAAAATAATGTCGTCCTGTCCACTGTAGCGATTCAACAGGAGTGCCCATGCGCCTTGCACAATCGTGTTGACCGTCAGGCGATGTTGACGAGCCAATGTCTGTAATGATTTGGAGATTGGTTCGGAAACGGTCAGATCTAGCTCCCGATAATTTTTCTGATCAAGGTACGGGTTTTTATACGCTCGACCGAATGATAGTGGCGTGGTTTCCGTAAAGCCTTGTAGATACGTGCGCCAAAACGCCTCCGCTTGCTTCAAGTCCTGCTTTTTCAGCCAGACGATGTAGTCACGGTAAGATTTGACCGGAGGAAGTTGTACTGGCTGCCCTTTGCAGAGCATGTTGTACGCCGCAAACACTTCCCCGAAGACTAATGGCATACTCCATCCGTCTATGAGCACGTGGTGCAAAGTCCACGAAAATTGAAAGGTATTACTACCCAAACGGAACAGATTTAATCTCATCAACGGCGCTTCTTCGATATTGAAACCACGTTTGCGATCATCTTTGGTAAAGGTATGAAGAAACGCTTCTTGTTCGGAAGAGGAAAGATGAATAATGTCATGTTCCACCAGGGAAACCTTCAACTCTTTCAAGACAACCTGGACGTATTCTTTTACTTTCCCGCCAATAAACCTAGTGCGAAAAATAGCGTGTCTGTCTACGAGGCATTGCCATGCCTGTTCGAATAACGGAATGTTCAAGGGACCTTGCAGCTTCAACCCCATCTGTACGATATAGGCTCCGGACTCTGGTTCCAACAAGCTGTGGAAAATGAGTCCTTGCTGCAAAGGAGTAACGGGATAATACGTTTCAATGTTATTCATCTTCTCCTGCCCACTCCCATAAAAAATTTGCCATAGAGGCGCCGTGTTTGACGCCTCTATGCAGTTTGTATTCATTACTTGTCTTGGATGAGATCAAGTAAGTCGGCAATCTCTTCATCATCCCAACCGAATTCGGACAGATCACTTGTAGTTGGTGTTGCGGCCGTCTCTGTCTGACCTAGCTCGATCAATTGTCGTAGTGCGTTTACATAGTAATCCGCCAAATCTTTGACAGTTTCTTTGAGATAAATCTCTTCACTGAAGGCGATCGTTACAATCAATTGTCCCCCAACGACAGAGCTACCTAAATCTAGCAGGTGCTGACGTTCTGAGTTGCGGTTGAAGTTGTCGCCTCTCGCTTCGTTTGCAAAGCCAAACAGGGATTCTATCTCATCTACTGACTGATCAAGCTGACCGAGGTAGTTGAAGCTAATCTCTGCTTTAGGCAAAGACTGGAACGTTTCAGTCATTTCCTCGTTCAGGTAACGGAGAATTCCATAGCCGATCCCTTTGTTCGGAATGCTACGCAGCTGATCTTTGGTCGTTTGTAGCGCTTCTTTGAGCGAGGTAGTTTCCCTTGTATCCAAGAGGATGGTATACATGCTCGTGAACCACCCCAAGGTACGAGAAAGATCGACGTCATCGAAGAGCTCTTCACGTCCGTGGCCTTCCAAATGGACGAGGGAGGTTTGATTTCCGGTCCAGACGAAGATGGCTTCTGCCAATGCAGTGAGCAAGACGTCATTGATCTGCGTTTGGTAGATCGAAGGCAATTCCTGTAAGAGCACTTTGGTTTCTTCCTGCGTAAGAGCAACAGAAACCATCTTGGCAGTAAGCTCTCGGTTCTTTCCGTTCTCATAATCTTTTGGCAGAGCGTTTACTTCTGTATCGAGGCTACTTAACCAATAATCGGCTTCCTCTCGCAGGCTGTCTGATTGTGCGTACTCCGTCAACTTTTCAGCCCAATACTTGTAGGAGCTGGTTTTTGGCGGTAGTTGTACCTGCTTGCCTTGTAGCAGTTGGGTGCTGGCCTTATTCAAGTCTTCCGTGATGATGCGCCAAGACACACCATCGACTGCCAAGTGGTGAATGACGATAAGCAAGCGGCCTTCCTGTTCACTGCCCAAATCAAAATAGACGGCACGGAGCAACGGACCTTCCGAGAGATGCAGGCTTGCCTGAGTTTCCTCAGAGATTTCCCCGATTCGTTTTACTTGCTCTTCATGCGGTAAATGTCCCAATTCCTCTACGGTAAATGGAATGATATCTGTCCATTCCTCGTTGATTTGCTTCCATGTTCCATCCTGATGATAGAAACGGAGGCGGAGGGCATCATGATGTCCGAGCAAGTGATAGAAAGCTTGTCTTAAAATTTCTGGATCGATCGGTTTGACAGTTAGAAGTACAGATTGGTTCCAGTGGTTGCGATCGGCCAATTTTTGCTCGAAGAACCAGCGTTGAATCGGCAGAAGTGGCACTTCCCCGGTGACAATGCCTTGTTCGGCGAAAATGTTAACCGACTCCCCGATCGCTTGTGTCAACTCGGCAATCGACTGATTTTCGAACAAGAGCTTCGGTGACAAGCGAATTCCAGATTGGGCTGCGCGGGCCACGATCTGAATGCTCAGAATCGAATCACCACCGAGTTCGAAGAAGTTATCGTGAATTCCGACTTGCTCTACTCCTAGAACCTTTTTCCATATTTCGGCCAATACTCTCTCAACAAACGTCTCTGGAGCAACGAATTCTCCATTACTTACTTTGTACTCCGGTATAGGTAAGGCACGACGGTCTACTTTGCCATTTGGAGTGAGTGGCAGAGCATCCATGATTACGAATGCGGCTGGTACCATGTACTCCGGCAGTAATTCTTTGAGGTAGCTGTCGAAGTTGCCAGCTTGATCCGCTACACCCTCTACTAGCACGACATACGCGGCCAGTCGTTTCACACCTGGCATATCTTCACGGGCAAGGACTATCGTTTCTTTGACAGAAGGATGAGTGTACAGGGCGGTTTCAATCTCGCCCAACTCGACACGGAAACCACGGATACTCACCTGATCGTCGGCACGACCGATAAACTCGATGTTGCCGTCCGGCAGGTAGCGGACAAGGTCTCCTGTGCGGTACATTTTTGCCCCTCGAATGTGAGCGAACGGATTTTCTACAAAGCGTTCTTGTGTCAGATCAGGACGTTTTAGATACCCGCGACCCAAGCTGTTCCCTGCAATGTATAGTTCGCCTGCAACACCGATAGGCACAGGTTGCAGCTTTGCATCAAGAACGTATACTTGCACATTGTCGATTGGGCGTCCGATTGTTGGTGCAGCTATCTGACCAGCTTGTACAGGAACGATGCCTGCTGTAGCTACGACTGCATTTTCCGTTGGCCCATACTGATTTACCAATGTAAATGGCAGATGAGCCGATGGATAGTGATGAAGTTTGTCACCGCCAGTCAGCATGTAGCGCAAATCTGAATCGGTCGGCCATTCAACAGACATCAAGCTCTCTGCTAATGGCGTTGGCAGGAAGCTGATCGTGATTCCTGAGTCGACGAGCCAATCACGCAGTTTTTCCGGTACGAGACGAATCTCTTCTTGTGGCAGATACAGGGTGGCTCCTGCCGTCAGATACGGCCAGATTTCCCAGACAGCGGCGTCAAAGGCTGTTCCCGCGATTTGTGATGCCCTATCTTCTGGCGTGACGTTGTAAGCGTGCTGGTGCCAATTGATGAGATTCAATAGAGCGCGTTGCTCGATTTCCACTCCTTTTGGTGTTCCGGTAGAACCAGAGGTGTAAATGACATAAGCGAGATTGTTCGTTGTCGTGGTGATTTCGGGTGATTCTGTGCTCTCACTGGCAATCAAATCCCAATCGATATCGAGACAAATAAACGTTGCATCACCTGTTGGCAATGCTTCCAGCAAGCGTTCTTGGGTCAAGACGATCGGCATATTCGTATCATCCATCATGAAGGCAAGGCGTTCCTTTGGATAAGATGGATCCATCGGAACAAACGCACCGCCTGCTTTGAGAATCCCTAATTGGCCGATCAGCATCTCGACGGAACGTTCGACACAAATACCAACGAGAGTTTCTGACGTGACCCCCTGTTGTTGTAAGTAGTTCGCCAGTTGATTCGCTTTCGAATCCAGCTCTGCGTAGGTGAGCGAGCCTTCCTTGGAGACGACTGCCAGTTGATTCGGCATTCCCCTTGTCATTTCGGCGACTAGCTCGTGCACTGTCTTCTCATACGTGTAATTTGCAGTTGTGTTGTTCCACGCGAGTAGAAGTTGTTCACGTTCATCCGGACGAAGCAGTGGTAACGCCATGATCGATCGATCAGGTTGGGCGACTATTCCATCCAGTAGATGCTGGAAATGGTTCACCATTCGCTCCATCGTTGTTTGGTCGAACAAATCTGTATTGTAATCAAAAGTAGCGATCAGGCCGTTTGGCGTTTCTGCCATAGTCAAGCTGATGTCGTATTTGGACATCACTTCTTGGCTCTTGCTTTCAAACGGAGCAATCCGAATGCCCTCAAGTTCATGCGTCTGCATTTGGAAGTTTTGCAGAGCAAACATGACTTGGTAGAGCGGCGAATAGCTTAGGCTACGTTCCAACTCCAGCTCATCTATTAACTTTTCAAAGGGCAGGTCTTGATGGGTATATGCTTCGAGTGCAGACTCGCGCACTCTTGCAAGTAGTTCACGGAAGGTTGGAGCGCCAGACATATCAGTTCTCATCGCCAGCGTGTTGATGAAGAAGCCAATTAATGACTCCGTTTCTTGTCTATTGCGTCCAGCAACCGGACTTCCTACGATAATGTCGTCTTGACCGCTGTAGCGATGAAGCAGGATTTGGAAGGCAGCGAGCAAGGTCATAAAGAGCGTGGCGCCTTCTTGTCGGCTGAGCGTGTGTAATTTTTCCACAAGCTTCGTTGGGAAACTCGTCGTGTATAAAGCTCCATTATATGTCTGGACAGGTGGACGCGGACGATCTGTCGGTAAGGCCAATAGCGGCTCACTGCCACCGAGTTTCGCTTTCCAGTATGCGAGTTGTTGCTCCAGCGCCTCTCCTTGTAGCCATTTACGCTGCCAAGCTGCAAAGTCTGCATATTGTAGTGGCATGTCGGTGAGTTGCGGCGTTTCTTCCTTGCGAAGCGCTTCATAAATCGTAACCAGCTCTCGTATGAAAATGTTCATCGACCAGCCGTCGGATACGATATGGTGCATGTTAAGCAGGAAGACGAAATTCTCTTCGCCGATCTGAATGATCGTGGCCCGCAGTAACGGTCCTGTACGTAGGTCAAATGGCTTGGTTGCCTCTTCTCTCTCAAGGCGATCTACCTTGGCGTCGCGCTCCTCTTCTGGTAGATCACGCAAATCAATCTTGCCCAGGCTCCAGGCGATTTCTGGATGAATGACTTGTATCGCTTCCCCGTTGATGTCAGTGAAGGTTGTTCGCAAGCTCTCGTGTCGCTCGATAATCATCTGCAGACTGCGTTCCCATGCATGGATGTTGAGGTGTCCTTGCATCCGCATCGCAGACGGGATGTTGTACAAGGCGCTGTTCGGCATTAAACGATCCAAGAACCACAAGCGTTGCTGTGCAAATGAGAGCGGTAGATGCTGGTCGCGAGAAACCGGTGTGAGTGGAATGCTGGACACATTCGATTTGGCTTCTAGTAGACCGGTTACCTTTTCGCTCATTTGTGCCACGCTAGGATTTTCGAACAAGGCACGGAGTGGTACTTCCACACCAAATGTTTCTTTCAGGCGGGAAACGGTTTGGGTAGCCAAGAGCGAATGTCCACCCAGATGAAAGAAGTCATCGTGGACTCCAATTCCCTCAACAGAAAGAACCTGCGACCAAATATGGGCAACGATTTCCTCTGTCGGTGTACGCGGTGCCACATATTCTTTCTCTGTCTCCCCTTGTCCCCAATCCGGTGCTGGAAGGGCACGGCGATTTACTTTCCCGTTGACCGTGAGTGGAATCTCTGCCATCCATACATAACCTGCTGGAACCATGTATTCCGGTAGGGTCTCTTTCAAGTAGTGGATAAGCTCTGCATCTCCCGGCTGTTGTTCGTTTGCTGCAACGAGATAAGCTGCCAAACGCTTGTCTCCTTCTCGCTCCTCACGCGCGATAACGACGACATTTTGAACGGCTGGATGCTGTCTGAGTCTATTCTCGATTTCGCCCAGCTCGATTCGATAACCGCGAATTTTGACTTGGTCGTCGATTCGTCCGAGGAATTCGAGCTGTCCGTCTTCCGTATAGCGAACTAGGTCACCAGTCCGGTAGAGGCGTTCTCCTTCCTTGCCGAACGGATGATTGATAAAGCGTTCTTTCGTAAGCTCAGGACGATTCCAGTACCCTCTGGCTATTCCTTTTCCGCCGATGTACAGCTCTCCTGGTACACCTATTGCCACAGGTTGCAGATATGCATCCAGTACATACACTTCCACATTGGCGATAGGTCGGCCTATTGTTGGATTGTGGCCGGTATTCTCACAACGTGTGAGAGTAGCAGTGACGGTTGTTTCCGTTGGTCCGTAGCAGTTAAAGAACTGGCGATCCGAGGCATGACGGGCGACAAGCTCACGGCTTAACGCTTCCCCGCCGACAATCAGGGTCTTCAGGTCTGGCAAATCCGCTTGTGGCAAGGCAGATGCTACGGAGGCAGCCATTGTCACGATCGTAATGCGTTGTTCCTGCAGGACTTGGATCAACTCCGGACCAGGTAAAAGTAATTCGCGATCCTCAATGACTAGTGTGGCACCAGCGAGCAGGGTCATAGCGATCTCGGAGACAGAAACATCAAAGCTAAATGATGTGAATTGCAAAACCCGGCTGGTCGCATCGATTTGGAACGAATGGATCAGGGCATGTGTCAAATTGATCACGGAGTGGTGCTCGACCATTACTCCTTTGGGCAATCCGGTTGATCCAGAAGTATAGATTACGTAAGCGAGATGATGTTCATTGACGCTGCTATCCACGTTTGTGGTAGGCTCATCTGCCAGTTCATCGCTATCGAGGCAAATGACCTGTTTAGCAAGGACTGGTAGCATGTCTTTCAGCGATACTTGCGTCAACAAAATGTTCGCTTGCGAATCTTCGATCATGTAGGCAATGCGATCTTGCGGATGCGCCGGATCAATAGGCACATAAGCAGCCCCTGCTTTCATCACACCGAGGAAAGCGATGATCATCTCTGGAGAGCGCTCGACGCAAATGCCTACTAGCTTATCCGGTTGCAGACCCCATGCAATCAGCCTGTGTGCCAGCTGATTTGCACGTTTGTTTAGCTCAGCATAGGTCAACTCGATCTTCTTGTAGACGAGTGCAATAGCATCAGGTGTCTTTTCCACTTGTTTCTCGAATGCCTGATGGATGCAAAGCTGGGTCGGATAATCCACGCTCGTGTCATTCCATTCGACTAATACCTGCTGGAGCGCGCTTTCACTGATCATCGACACCTCTGCGAGGCACTGTTCAGGTTTTGCCATCATGGATTCGAGCAAGTACGACATCTGGTGCAGTATACGTTCGATATTTTCAGACGCGAATCGGTTTTGGTCGTATTTGATCTTAAGGATGAACTCTTTACCCGGACCGCAGACGACGGTGATTGGATAATTCGTTTGTTCCATCGTTTCTACGTCGGATAATTGCAGCTGATAATGCTCATCTTTTACCGATTCACCAATCGGGTAGTTCTCAAAGATGAAGATGCTCTCGAACAGGGCAGCATTACGCGCCATTTCACTCCAGCCTTGGATGTCAACCAACGGCGTATACTCAAACTGGCGAAGCTCTATTTGATGTTCTTGAATCTCGCGTAGCCATTCCCGCACCGATTTGTTCGCATCGATCAAAACACGAATCGGCAGGGTGTTGATGAAGAGTCCTACCATGCCCTCTACGGTAGGTAGATCAGCCGGACGACCAGAAACTGTTGCACCGAAGACGACATCATCCGTTGCGCTGTATCGGCTCAGGATGAGAGCCCATGCCCCTTGGACAAGCGTGTTCAATGTCAACTGATGTGTACGGACAAAGGCTTGCAAACGTGAAGTCATGTCAGCCGATAAGCGAATTTCTTTTTCTTCGTACACTTTCGGCATATGTTCCCGACCGCCAGAGTAGCTACTCATCGCTAATGGTGTAGACTCGTGAAAGCCTTTAAGCTGCTCGCGCCAAAAATGTTCGGCAGTTTTCAAGTCTTGGCGCTGTACCCAATCGATGTACGCAGAGAATGGTTGGACGAAGCTGTACGAAACCTCTCTATCTTCTGCTATGGACACATAAGCACTAAACCAGTCTTTTAGTACAATGGGTACGCTCCAACCATCAAGCAATACATGATGGAAGCTCCAAGTGAAGCGATAAACTCCCTCACGTAAGTGGAACAACGTCCAACGCATGAGTGGTGGAGAAGCAATCTCGAAATTTCGTCTTCGATCAGCTTCTAGATAGTGAGCCAGTTCCGTTTTTTGCTGCTCCGTCGTCAAATGACGAAGGTCGATTTTCTCTACAGATGCTTTTACTTGTTTGCGTACAATCTGATGAGCCTCTGAACCTTCCCAAACAAAGTAGGTACGTAGAATCGGATGACGATCCACTACCTTTTGCCACGCCTGTTCAAACGCATCGACGTGCAAGCCCTCCATCGTCATGGCGAAGTGAACAATATAGTCTCCTCCCTCTTGCTCGTACAGGGAGTGGAACAGCATGCCACCTTGCAATGGACTGAGTGGATAGACATTCTCGATCAAGCGATCCTGTCCCAGATGCTTATCGATTGCCCGTTGATCCATTCGCGCTAGTGGGAAGTCAGATGGCGTATAGCCGCCTGCTTCTTCGGACTGGCAGTGCGCAATGATCTCACGCAAAGCTTCCAGATAGTTGAAAGCAAGCTCTTGAATCGTGTTTTCCTCATGAATGTTTTCGCTATATATCCATGTGACATGGAGTTGTTCTCCTGTTATGACACTGTTTACATCAATCAGATGCTGGCGAATTGTGTCTTTCCCCAGATTGGCGCCTCTTGATTCTTGCGCCATACCAAATCTCGATTCGGCTTGAACGATCTGATCAAACTGCCCGAGATAGTTGAAGCTGATTTCTGGCTGCGGCTTTTCAACGAGGAGTTTTTTCAACTCCTCATCCTGACTGAGGTATCGGAAAATGCCGTAGCCGACACCTTTCTTTGGAATGCAACGAAGCTGTTCCTTGACCGCTTTCAAAGCGTCACCCCACGGTTTTGAAGGGTCAATCGAAAGCTGTACCGGGTACATGCTCGTAAACCAGCCAACCGTGCGGGATAAGTCTGCTCCTTCGATAATTTCCTCGCGTCCGTGCCCTTCCAGATGAACGGAGACTAGCTTTTCACCTGTCCAACGATTCATTGCTTTGGTTAAAGCGGTAAGCAATACATCATTGATTTGCAGGCGGTATGGTGACAGCGTATCCTGCAACAACGCGCGAGTTTCTTCAATAGAAAGCGCAAGACTGACTTGTTTCGAGGTTGCATCTGTGTTTTGGCTTGGATCGAAGGCACGGTCTATGGGAAGTGGACTGACTTCATCACTTTGGCCCAGCCAGAACGCTTTTTCCGGCTCAATCACTTCGGAATTCGCATAGGATTGCAATTGCTCTGCCCATGACTTGAATGAAGTCGTTTTCGCTGGGAATTGTACCGGTTGATCGTTTACCAGTTGCTCGTAAGCAGTTTGCAGATCCTCTAGCAAAATGCGCCAGGACACACCGTCTATCACCAGATGGTGGGCAACAATCAGCAGACGACCAGGTTGGTCCGCACCAATATGGAAGTAAACGACTTGGAAAACGGGTCCCTCACTTACATGTAGACTGGATTGCACCTCGTTTGCGATTTGCTCCAGACGATCGGCTTGTTCTTCTTCTAGAACAGCTGACAAGTCCACACTACGGAATGGAATAGTCTCAGGACGTCCTTCCATATGTTGGGTCCAGCCTTGCTCCGTATGGTTATAACGCATACGTAATGCGTCATGATGAGTGAGCAGACTCTCGACGACACGCTCTAGAACAGTCAGGTCGACGGGTTGTTGAACCGTCAAAAGCAAGGATTGGTTCCAATGATGGATCGACGGTTGTTCAGTCGTGAAGAACCACGATTGAATTGGCGTGAGCGGCACCTCTCCCGTCAAGATGCCTTGTTCTGCTTGGATTTTTACTGTTTGTATGCCGTCAGTCGCTGTCACGACATTTGCCAGTTCCGCGATGGTTTGATTTCTCAAGAGCTGTTTCGGTGTCAAACGAATTCCCGCCTGATTGGCTCGAGAAACAATTTGGATACTCAAGATGGAGTCTCCACCCACCTCGAAAAAGTTGTCATAAATACCAACAGTGTCAATTCTTAGAACATTTTTCCATATATCTGCAAGCGTAGCCTCTATAGCAGTTGTCGGAGCTGCAAAACTGCCTTCTGTTTCATTGTGTAATAAATCAGGTACAGGCAATGCTTGTCGATCTACCTTCCCGTTTGGTGTCAGTGGTAGGTTACCCATGATGACAAATGAAGCAGGCACCATATACTCAGGCAGCTTTTCCTTTAGGTAGCTACGGAAGTCACTTGCTTGAATTTCTTGTTTTTCTCCAAGTACGAGGTAGGCAGCGAGTCGTTTTACGCCCGGAATATCCTCACGTACGAGGACGATGGTTTCTTTTACCGCTGGATGAGTGTACAGAGCCGTTTCAATTTCACCCAGTTCGACCCGGAATCCACGAATGCTCACCTGATCGTCTGCACGACCAATGAAATCTATGTTTCCATCTGGCAGGTAACGAACTAGGTCTCCCGTTCGGTACATGCGCGCTCCTGGTTTTTGCGAGTATGGATTGGCTACGAACCTCTCTTTGGTTAGATCGGGGCGCTTCAGATAGCCACGTGCCAAGCTGTCTCCTGCGATATAGAGCTCTCCGGCTACACCAATCGGCACAGGTTGCAGCTTTTCATCCAGGACGTATACCTGCACATTATCTATTGGTCGTCCGATTGATGGTGCGAATACATGAGTAGCTTCTGTTGGAACGGCACCTGCTGTGGCGACAACCGCGTTTTCGGTTGGACCGTATTGGTTCACAAGAATAAACGGCATGGTTGCTGGTGGGTAATCGTGTAGCTTGTCGCCTCCTGTGAGCATATAGCGCAGCTTCGTGTTGATAGGCCATTCCAAGGTAAGCAACCTTTCCGCCAATGGCGTTGGCAAAAAGCTAATCGTGATACCCGATGCAACGAGCCAATCTCTGAGTTCCTCCGGTACCAAACGAATTTCTTCTGATGGGAGATAAAGCGTTGCTCCCTTTGTCAGGTACGGCCAGATTTCCCAAACAGATGCATCAAAGGCGGTCCCGGCGATTTGTGAAGCTCGATCATTTGAATCTACGCTGTACGACCGTTGGTGCCAGAAAATGAGATTTAACAAGGCGGCATGCTCGATCTCTACCCCTTTTGGCGTTCCAGTAGAGCCAGACGTATAGATGACATATGCCAAATTCTCTGTTGTCATTGCCATGTTTGGTGCGTTGCTGCTCTCATCCGAAATGATATTCCAATCACGATCCAAGCAGATGAATGATGCAGGTCCTTCTGGCAATCGCCCTAACAGTCGTTCTTGGGTTAATACAACTGGCATATTGGCATCTTTCATCATGAAAGCAAGACGCTCTTGTGGATACGCCGTGTCCATTGGGACATAAGCACCGCCAGCTTTGAGTATTCCCAGTTGACCGATGAGCATATCGATGGAACGTTCTACGCAGATGCCGACAAGTGTTTCGGAGGATACTCCCTGTTTTTGCAGGTAGTTCGCTACCTGATTCGCTTTGGCATCTAGTTCTGCATAGGTAATCTGCCCTTCTTCGGAAACAACTGCTAATTGATTTGGCAACTCTTGTGCAATCCGTGCAACCCTTTCATGCACGCATGTTTCACGTTCAAAAGGTACATTTGTATCATTCCATTGATGGAGAAGCCGCTCCTTTTCCATATCGCTCAGGAGAGGGATGGCTGTGACTGGTTGCATCGGATTGGCTGAAATCGCCTCTAGCAGGTTGGAGAAATGGTTCCCCATGCGCTCGATCGTTGTTGGATCAAAAAGATCGGTGTTGTACTCGAATGTTGCGATAAGTCCATCAGGTGCTTCTACGGTGGTCAAGGTGATGTCAAACTTGGCGCTTACGCCCTCCTGACCTCTGTGGAAAGGCTCGATGCGAATCTGGGACAATTCTTGTACTTCCATCGGGATGTTTTGCAATACGAACATCACTTGGAACAATGGTGAGTAGCTTAGGCTTCGTTCCAGCTCCAGTTCATCTACCAGTTTTTCAAACGGCAGGTCTTGATACGCATAAGCTTCCAGTGCGGTCTCTCGCACTTTTGCTAGCAAGTCTCGGAAGGTTGGTTCCCCAGACATATCCGTACGCATTACCAAGGTGTTAATGAAGAAACCAATAAGCGACTCCATTTCCTCTCTATTACGTCCTGCGACCGGACTTCCGACGAGGATGTCTTTTTGACCACTGTAGCGATAGAGCAGGGTCTGAAAGGCAGCTAGCAAGGTCATGAATAAGGTTGATCCCTCTTCACGACTGAGCGCTTTTAGATCGCCAAGCAGTTTTTCTGAGAGCCTAATCGTATGCATCGCCCCTTTATGGCTTTGAACGGCAGGGCGTGGACGATCTGTCGGCAATATCAGAAGTGGTTCTGCATCGCCTAATTGTTTTTTCCAGTACGCCAATTGTTGCTCCAGTACCTCTCCTTGCAACCAATTGCGTTGCCATGTGGCATAGTCTGCATATTGCAACGGCATTTCGGTAAGCTGTGGTGTTTCTCCAGCAGATAATGCTTCGTAGATGGAGACTAACTCACCCATGAATACACTCATGGACCAGCCATCCGCAATGATGTGGTGTAAATTGAGCAAAAATACATAAGCTTGTTCATCCATGCAAATCAGTTTTGCGCGCAATAACGGCCCTTGATTCAGATGAAACGATTGTTCTGCATCTTCTATGGCGAGACGCAATGCTTCCCCTTCTCGCTCCTCTTCGTTCCAGTCTCGTAAGTCGATTCGTTCCATGTTCCACTCAATCTTCGGGTGAATGACTTGAACGGCTTCCCCATTAATATCGGAGAAAGTTGTACGCAAGCTCTCATGACGTTGGATGATCTGCTTGAGACTGTGTTCCCACGCCTCGATGTCTAGCTCACCGTGCAGACGAACAGCAGATGGGATGTTGTATACGAAACTGTCTGGCAACAGTTTGTCCAAAAACCACAGACGTTGTTGTGCAAACGAGAGCGGCAAGTCTTCTTCACGCGACACTGGCACAAGCGGGATGTCAGTGAGACCAGCTTCACCTTGTAACAATGTCGTAATTATTTCACTGATCGCAGCCGTGGTCGGATAATCAAACAGCGTACGAAGCGGCATGTCTACCCCAAAGGCTTGACGCATACGGGAAATCGCCTGGGTAGCTAAGAGGGAATGTCCCCCACGCTCAAAGAAATCGTCGTGAATCCCGACTTGCTCAACGGAAAGCACCTGTGTCCAAATGTTCGCCACTATTTCTTCTGTTGGTGTGCGAGGTGCGACATACTCTTGTTGTGTGGTCAAAAGTCCCCAATCCGGTGTAGGAAGTGCCCGGTGGTCTACTTTTCCGTTGACCGTAAGCGGAATTGCCTCCATCCAAACTATGCCTGCTGGAATCATGTAATCTGGCAATGTCTCTTTCAGATAGCGAGCGAGCTCCTCTGTTTCTGGCTTCTCTTCATCCATTGCAATCAAATAAGCAGCCAAACGATTGTCTCGTACGGTAATGACAGCTTCCCGAATCGCAGCGTGCTTTCTCAATGCGTTTTCGATTTCGCCTAATTCAATACGGAAGCCGCGAATTTTCACCTGATTATCGATACGTCCGAGGAATTCGAGGTTACCGTCTTGCAGATAGCGCACCTGATCACCTGTGCGATAAAGACGTTCGCCTTCCGCTCCAAACGGATGAATGATAAAGCGTTCTGCTGTAAGCTCTGGACGATTCCAGTAACCGCGTGCCAAGCCTTTTCCACCAATGTACAGCTCACCCGGTACGCCTATAGGGACAGGCTTCAGATTGGCATCTAATACGTAGATGGTCGCATTGGCGATCGGGCGGCCAATTGGCGTGTTCGTCAGATTCGAATCCATAAGCATTAACGTGGTGCAAACGGTTGCCTCCGTTGGGCCATAGCAATTGAAAAATTGACGATGATTTGCATAGCGAGTGATGAGCTCATAGCTTGGTGCTTCGCCGCCGATCACTAATGTTTTCAGATCAGGTAGGTCGGCATCAGGTAATGCCGCAAGTACAGCAGGCACCGTCATCACAGTCGTGATTTGTTTTTCTTGCAAGACAGAGATGAGTTCAGGACCTGGCAATAGCATTTCCCGATCTTCAATGACTAAGGTCGCCCCCGAAATCAAAGCCATGACGATCTCAGCGACAGATACGTCGAAGCTAAACGAACATAACTGCAAGACGCGGCTAGACGGCTGGACTTGGAACAAGTCGATCAGGTAATGAGCCATATTCACCGCACTATGGTGTTCGACCATAACACCTTTCGGCAAGCCAGTGGAACCAGATGTGTAAATGACATAGGCAAGATTTTGTTCTGTAACCCCACTCCCCATATCGTGAACAGGTTCATTCTCGAGAGCATTACTATCAAGGCAAATTATCTGAGCCTTTGTTGAAAGTAAATGGTTTGCCAGAGATTGCTGGGTCAACACGATGTTTGCCTGCGAATCCTCGATCATGTAGGCAATACGCTCTAGCGGATGTGCAGGGTCGATTGGAACATAGGCGGCGCCTGCTTTCATTACACCGAGAATCCCAACGATCATCTCAGGAGAGCGCTCGATGCAAATACCGACGAGCGTATCTGGTTTCACGCCTTGGGCAAGGAGATGATGCGCCAATTGGTTCGCTCGCTGGTTCAGTTCTGCATATGTCAATTCCATCTCTTTGTACATGAGTCCGATGGCATCTGGCGTCTTTTTTACTTGGTGTTCAAATGCTTGATGAATGCAAAGCCCGGTTGGATAATCCACCTTCGTTTCGTTCCACTCGACCAAAACCTGCTCTTGTTCCATTTCGCTGATCATGCGCACATCAGCCAGAGTTTGATCAGGATTTGCTGTCATCGATTGGAGCAGAAGAGTCATTTGCTCTAGGACACGTTCGATACGTACATGATCGAATCGGTTTTGATCAAAAACAATTTTGAGGACAAATTCTTTGCCAGGGCCACATACTACGGTAAGTGGATAGTTTGTTTGCTCCGCAGAGTCTACATCAGAAATCTGAATACTGCTGTCCGCTTCTTTCACAGACTCGTCGATCGGGTAGTTCTCAAAGATAAAAATACTTTCGAACAGAGAGGTGTTGCGCTCGAATTCGCTCCAGCTCTGGATGTCAACCAGCGGCGTGTACTCATATTGGCGAATCTCCAATTGCATTTCTTGCAATTCGCGCAGCCATACCCGAACGGTTTTGCTTGGATCGATTGTGATTCGAACTGGAAGCGTATTGATGAACAGACCAACCATATTTTCTACGCCATGCAAATCGGCTGGACGTCCTGAACCAGTTGCCCCGAATACGACATCTGCTTCACCACTGTATGCTCCGAGAATCAATCCCCACGCACTTTGTATGAAGGTATTCAGCGTTACCTGATGCTGACGGGCAAATGATTGCAGCTGTTCGGTAAACTCGGCTGAGAATCGGATAATGAACTCGTCGTAGGTTTTTGGTTCTCCAATCGATTGGAGAGCTTGTCCGAGATTGATTTGTGTCGGCCCGTATATCCCTTTCAAATGGTTGCGCCAAAAGCGTTCCGCGGCTTGCAAGTCTTGACGCTGAAGCCACGCAACATACTGGGAAAAAGGCTGTACAGCCCCAAGCTGAACGTCTCTTCCATCTGCCAGCGCTAGATAAGCGGCAAACCAGTCTTTCAGGACGAGCGGCAAACTCCAACCGTCCAGTAAAACGTGGTGGAAGCTCCAGATAAAGCGATACGCTTCGTTGCTAATCCTGAACAAAGTCAAACGCATGAGAGGTGGTTCTGTAATCGAGAAGTTCCGCTTGCGATCCTCTTCCAAAAATGCGTCTAGCGCTGTTTTCTGCCTATCTGTCGGTAAATGTCGCAGATCTCTTTCATCAACTGTCACTCGTACGTGCTTGCGGACAATTTGATGCGGATTGACTACTCCATCCCAGATAAAGGAGGTACGCAGAATGGAATGACGATCGATAACTTTTTGCCATGCTTGTTGGAGTGCATCGACGTGCAAATGATGGATCGTCATGGAGAATTGAACCACATAGTCTCCGCCCTCTTGTTCGTACAGGGAATGGAAAAGCATGCCTTCCTGCAACGGCGTCAGTGGGTATATGTTCTCGATGGAGTGATCTCTACCCACATACGTGTCGATTGTACGCTGATCCAGACGAGATAACGGGAAGTCAGAAGGAGTATAGCCTCCTGCTTCTTCGGAGCGGCAATGTGCCATAATCTCACGCAAGGCGTCCATATAATCATGAGCAACTGCTTCCACCGTATTTTTCTCGTGGATGTTTTCGTTGTAGAACCAAGTGACATGCAGTTGTTCTCCGGAAATGACGCTGTTTACATCGATTAAATGCTCGCGAATGGAATCAGGTGCAAGATTCGAGCCTCTCGATTCAGCCGCCATGCCAAATTTGGCATTTGACGAGACGACTTGATCAAACTGGCCGAGGTAGTTGAAGCTGATCTCTGGCTTCATTCGAGACTTCAACTGCTCTTTCAGTTCGTCATCCTGACGTAAGTAGTGCAGGATACCATAGCCAACTCCATTTTGCGGAATGGCTCGAAGCTGTTCTTTGACCGCTTTCAGTAGTTCACTCCACGTTTTTGTCTGGTCAAGTGTAAGTTGTACAGGATACATACTCGTAAACCAGCCAACTGTGCGGGATAAATCTGCTCCTTCCAAAATATCTTCGCGTCCATGCCCCTCGAGATGGAAAGATAACGTCTGTTTCCCTGTCCAGCGGTGCATTGCTTTTGTTAAGGCAGCGAGTAAGACATCGTTTATTTTCAGGCGGTAAGGAGAAAGTGTTTCCTGCAACAGAGCACGGGTTTCTTCTGCATCTAAAGAGAACGTTACTTGTTTGGTTGTCGCTTCCGTGTTCTGACTCGGTTCATAAAGGTGATCAATCGGGATCGGACTCGCCTCTTGATCTTGTTTGAGCCAGTACTCGTTTTCTTGCTGGATGGCTTCTGAATTGGCATACGCGACTAATTGTTCAGCCCACATCTTGAACGAAGTTGTCTTTGCTGGCATTTGCACGTCTTGACCACTCGCTATTTGATCATAGGTATGCTGCAGATCCTCAAGCAAAATTCGCCATGATACACCGTCAACAACTAAATGGTGAATAACGAGCAACAGTCGGCCAGCTTGCTCTTGGCCCATGTTGAAGTACACAGCCTGTAAGATGGGACCTTCCGTGATATTTAGGCTCGCTTGTACTTCTTGTGAAATTTCCTCCAGCCTAGACTCCTGTTCCTGTTTAGGGAGATGAGAAAGATCCACGCTACGGAATGGAACATTCTCTTCTAGACCTTCCATCTTTTGTGTCCACATGCCGTCATGGTGTGAAAAACGCATACGCAACGCATCATGATGGGCCAGTAGGCTCTCGATTGTTTGCTCCAGGACAACAAGGTCAACTGGTTGCTGAACAGTCAGAAGTACCGACTGATTCCAATGGTGCAGCGACGGTTGATTGGAGTCAAAGAACCAATTTTGGATGGGAGTGAGCGGTACATTTCCAGTAACAGCGCCCTGTTCATTTTTCCATTTTGTATCTGTTGCTTGGCTCAAATCAGTAATAACGCGTAGCAATTCTGCAATAGTTTGATTTTCAAAAAGTTGCTTGGGTGTGAAACGAATTCCGGAATGATTGGCTCTTGCGACGATCTGGATACTGAGAATAGAGTCGCCACCCAATTCGAAAAAGTTGTCGTATATGCCGATGCTCGCAACACCCAGCACACTTTTCCAGATTTCCGCCAATTTCATTTCCAGATCCGTTGCAGGTCCTACAAAACCGCTATCCGCCTCATTTCGGGAATAGTCTGGGATTGGAAGCGCCCGGCGATCCACTTTACCGTTTGGTGTCAGCGGGAAGCTGTCCATATTCACAAACGCGGATGGGATCATGTACTCAGGCAACTTATCCTTGAGATAGGATCGCATCTCGATGTGAGTAACCTCTTTTTCATTTGCAAAAACGAGGTAGGCAGCTAAGCGCTTGTCCCCAGGAGTTTCCTCTCTCACCATGAGTACGGTTTCTTTTACAGCCGGGTGGCTCTGCAATACGGTCTCGATTTCGCCTAGCTCAATGCGGAAGCCGCGAATTTTTACTTGGTTGTCAATACGCCCGATAAACTCAATCGTGCCATCAGGTAGATAACGAACCAAGTCACCAGTGCGGTACAGGCGAGAACTTCCTTGTGGATCAAACGGATTCTCCACAAAACGCTCTGCGGTTAACTCCGGATTGTTCAAATAGCCAAGAGCGAGGCCATCTCCACCTATATATAATTCGCCTGCCGCACCCAGAGGAACAGGCTGTTGATGTTTGTCTAATACGTACACGGTGGTATTGCTGATCGGTCGGCCGATCGGGAAGGAGTTGACGTCTTCTGGAAGCTCCGTGACGGGATTGCAGCAAGTAAACGTCGTGTTTTCCGTCGGGCCATACCCGTTTATCACCGTGATACCGCCAAGTGAAAGCACCTTTCGTACATGAGATGCGGAGACAACATCTCCACCAACAAGTAGTTGGCGCACGCCGTTCAAGTACTCCACCTTATGGTCAACCATGACCGTGAACAGACCAGCCGTCAGCCAAAGTGTCGTCACCTTGTGATTCTCAATCATCTCTCCCAGTTCATCGAGTGAAAGCTGATGTGGCGGCATCAACACTAGCTTCGCTCCGTTTAACAACGCCCCCCAAATTTCAAAGGTAGCAGCATCAAACGATACGGTAGAGGCTTGCAGGAACACATCCTCTTCCGTAATGGTCACGTAGTTCGTGTTTTTAATCAGGCGAACAATCCCGCGATGGACCACCAGCACTCCTTTTGGTGTACCAGTTGAACCCGATGTGTAAATGACGTAAGCGAGGCTGTCGGCTGTCATATCTACTTGGGGAGTAAGTGTGCTTTCATCTGCCCATTGTTCCCCAGCATGGTCGAGATTGAGAATGGTAAGCTCTGATCCTTGCCACTTGTCAGCCAAATGCTCCTGTGTCAATAGAACGGAAATCTGGGCATCTGCCAGCATGAAAGCCAGACGTTCTTCTGGATACGCAGGGTCGAGTGGCACATACGCTCCACCTGCTTTAAGAATCCCGAGCATACCTACGAACATATCTAACGAACGCTCTACGCAAAGTCCGACAAAAGTACCTGATTGTACTCCTTGCTTCTGCAAGTAGTGGGCAAGCTGATTGGCTTTTGCCTCCAGCTCTCCGTAGGTCAACTGCTCTTCCCCCGCAACGATGGCAATACGATCTGGGTATTGGGCCGCTGTTTCGGCAAACAGTTGTGGAACGGTTTTATCCCGAGGGTAATCGCTCGCTGTGTTGTTAAGCTCTACCACCTGTTTATTTCGCTCGCTCTCCCTTAGAAGATCAAGTTTTTCAATCGACTCCTCTGGTTGGGAGATGATAGCCTCAAGCAGATTTTTCAAATGTCCAGTCATTCGCTCTATCGTCGATCTGTCGAACAAATCTGTACTGTACTCAAAGGAAGCCACGAGTCCGTCTGGCTGCTCTCTCATTGTCAATGTGAGATCAAACTTAGAAGTCGTCAAATGTCGCTCAGAATCCAATGGTGTAAGCTTAATGCCGGACGTTACTGCATCCTCCAGCGGGAAGTTTTGCAGGACAAACATGACCTGAAACAACTGCGAGTAGCTGAGGCTACGCTCTAGCTGTAGCTCATCGACCAATTTTTCAAAAGGTAAATCTTGATATGCATATGCCTCCAACGCTGTTTCGCGAACGCGTGCCAGTAATTCTGTAAAGGTTACATCTCCTGATACGTTGGTTCGGAGTGCCAAGGTGTTGACGAAGAATCCAATCAAATTCTCGGTTTCTTGTCGATTGCGTCCAGCTACCGGACTTCCCACAACAATGTCTTCTTGACCACTATAGCGGTATAGAAGGGTTTGGAATGCAGCCAGTAATGTCATAAACAAGGTAGAATTGGACTCCTGGCTAAGTACTTTCAATTTGGCGAGCAAGTCCGCGGAAAAGGTCTTGGTGTAAATGGCTCCTTGATAGGATTGCACAGCAGGGCGCGAACGGTCAGTCGGCAGTGCTAGAAGCGGTTCAGCTCCACGCAGTTTTTCTTTCCAATACGTAACCTGCTGCTCTAAGATTTCGCCATCCAGCCACTCACGCTGCCATGTGGCAAAATCCGCATATTGAATCGGCAGCTCTGCTAGCTCTAGTGTTTCTTGTTTACGGAAGGCTTCATAATTGGCAAGCAATTCGCGATAGAATATGCCCATCGACCAACCGTCAGAGATGATGTGATGCATGTTGATCAAGAAGACATATGCGTGATCATCTGTTTGGATCATCGTGGCGCGTATCAACGGTCCTTGTCCAAGGGCAAAAGCTCGGGCAGTTTCGGCTTCAGCCAATTGCTCTATCTTTTGCTCTTTCTTTTCAGCTGATAGGTCGCGTAAGTCCAGAATGTCCATTTTCCAGTCCATATGCGGATGAATCACTTGTATGGATTGTCCGTCTATTTCGTGGAACGTGGTACGCAAGCTTTCGTGACGCAAAATGATTGCCTGTAAACTCTTCTCCCATGCCACTACGTCGAGTTCGCCTTGCAAGCGAAGGGCAGATGGGATGTTGTACATCGGACTTTCTGGCATGAATTGATCAAAGAACCACAATCGCTGTTGGGCAAAAGACAACGGCAGATTACTCTGTCTTGACACAGGCTGAATCGATCCACCAATTGCTTCTTTCTCTCCCAAATGAAGTGCTGCTCCCTGTTCACTCCATGCTGCAATGGTCGGATGTTCAAAAATGGAGCGCACCGTTTGCTCTATTCCAAACGCCTCTCTCAGGCGTGAAATGACTCGTGTCGCCAAAAGTGAATGTCCACCAAGCTCGAAAAAGTTATCATGAATCCCCACTTTTTCGACTCCAAGCACCTGCGACCATATGTTGGCAATCAACTCTTCTACCTGATTTCGCGGCTCCATGTAGCCTTTGGCGGAAGCTGGATTTGTCCATTCCGGTTCCGGCAGTTGTTTGCGGTCGATTTTACCATTTGCCGTCAAAGGCATCGCATCAAGGAAAATATAAAATGAAGGCCTCATGAATTCTGGTAACTTCGTTTTTGTCCATGCACGCAAATCAGAAGTTTCGAGAGTGATGTCTCCTGAGACGGTAAGATACGCAGTTAAATGCTTCTCGCCCGGCGTAATCTCACGGACCATGACCACAACTTCGTTCACAGACGGATGCAAGCTGAGTGCTGCTTCCACCTCACCTAATTCGATGCGGAAGCCGCGAATTTTTACCTGATTGTCGATACGACCGATAAACTCAATCGTGTCATCAGGCAAAAAACGAACCAAGTCACCAGTACGGTACAGGCGAGAATCTCCTTGTGGGTCAAACGGATTCTCCACAAAACGCTCTGCGGTTAACTCCGGATTGTTCAAATAGCCAAGAGCGAGGCCATCTCCGCCTATATATAATTCGCCTGCCACACCCAGAGGAACAGGCTGTTGATGTTTGTCCAATACGTACACCGTGGTATTGCTGATCGGTCGGCCGATTGGGAAGGAGTTGACGCCTTCTGGAAGCTCCGTGACGGGATTGCAGCAAGTAAAAGTCGTGTTTTCCGTCGGGCCATAGCCGTTAATCACCGTGATACCGTCAAGCGAAAGTACCTTTCGTACATGGGATACAGAGACTACATCCCCACCGACAAGTAGTTGGCGCACGCCGCGCAAGTACTCTACCTTGTGGTCAACCATGACCGTGAACAGACCAGCCGTCAGCCAAAGTGTCGTCACCTTGTGACTCTGAATCGTCTCTCCCACTTCATCGAGTGAAGGCTGATGTGGTGGCATCAACACCAGCTTCGCTCCGTTTAACAACGCCCCCCAAATTTCAAAGGTAGCCGCATCGAACGATACAGTAGAGGCTTGCAGGAACACGTCCTCTTCTGTAATGGTTACGTAGTTCGTGTTTTTGATCAGGCGAACAATCCCGCGATGGACGACCAGCACTCCTTTTGGTGTCCCTGTTGAACCCGATGTGTAAATGACGTAGGCGAGGTTGTCGGCTGTCATATCTACCAGGGGAGCAAGTGTGCTCTCTTCTGCCCAATTTTCCCTAGCATGGTCGAGATTGAGAATGGTAAGCTCTTGTCCTTGCCACTTTTCAGACAAATGCTCCTGTGTCAATAAAATGGAAATCTGGGCATCTGCCAGCATGAAAGCAAGGCGCTCTTGCGGATACGCAGGGTCGAGTGGCACATACGCTCCACCTGCTTTAAGAATCCCGAGCATACCAACGAGCATATCTAATGAGCGCTCTACGCAAAGCCCGACAAAAGCACCTGTTTCTACTCCTTGCTTTTGCAAGTAGTTGGCAAGCTGGTTGGCTTTTGCCTCCAGCTCGGCGTAGGTCAACTGTTCTTCCCCCGCAACGACGGCGATACGATCTGGGTATTGGGCCGCTGTTTCGGCAAACAGGTGTGGAACGGTTTTATCCCGAGGGTAGTCGCTCGTAGTATCGTTTAGCCCGACTAGTAGATGTTGTCTTTCTTCTTGACTGAGAAAAGAGATAGAGGACAGACGTTGTTTCGGATTCTCGACGATGGCCACTAGAATGGATGCCATTTGGTCAAGTGTCCGTTCGATTGCCGCCTGCTCAAAGCGGTCTGTCCTGTATATCATTTTGATGCTAAACTGTTCGCCCGGAATCCCGACAATCGTGAGCGGATTATCTACTTCTTGGAAGTGCTGTACATGAGAGATGGAAAAACCGAATTCCTTCTCTTCCCCTTCTCCCAGCGGATAGTTCTCAAATACGAAAATACTTTCAAACAGTGGTAGTCCACGCGGTACATCCGTCCAGCCCTGGATATCCACCAATGGCGAGTATTCGTATTGTCGGACTCTAGATTGCTGATCCTGTAACTCTTTGAACCACTGATCCAACGTTTGCTCAGGCTCGACTTTCGTTTTCATCGGCAACGTGTTAATAAACATTCCAACCATCTGCTCTACACCTGGCAGATCGCTCGGGCGCCCGGAACCGGTTACGCCGTATACCACGCTTTCTTCTCCGCTCAAACGGCTGAGGAGAATGGCCCATGCCCCTTGCACGATAGTGTTGATCGTAACCTTATAAGTTCGAGCTAATTTTAAGAGTGCTTTCGAGACCTCATCAGTCAAGGTTCGAGTTGATTCATGAATCCCTTTTTCCTCTTCTGAACCTCTCAAGTGATAAGATTCAAAGGGAAGAGGTGTGGGACTCTCGACGGATGCTAGGAACTCGCGCCAGAACTTTTCAGACTCCGTGTTGTCCTGACGGCGAAGCCAGGAGATATAATCTTTGAATGGCTTTGGCTGTGGAAGTCTCAAGTCCTTGCCTTGGCAGTACGCCTCATAGAAATCGAGTACTTCCTGAAAAAGAATGGGGCTGCTCCATCCGTCCAAGAGCAAATGGTGAAAGGTCCAGATGAACTGGTGCACATCTTTGGCCTTTTTGATGACAGACACTCGCATGAGGGGGGCTTCGCTCAAGTCGAAGCCCGCCTCTTTTTCTTTTTGCAAAAACGATGTCAGCATGGTTTCCTGCTCTTCATCGGTGTGATGTGACCAGTCTTCCTGTCGTATGGAAAAAGGAACACTCTCGAAGACCACCTGAAGCGGCTTCTCTACTTCTTCCCAAAGGAATCCAGTTCGCAAAATGGAATGTCTTTGAACCACTTTGTTCCAGGCTTTTTCAAAGTTGACGATGTCAAGCTCGCCTGTAAGAATGGCAATGTTCTGCACCATATAGGCTGAACCCTCAGAGTACAGCGAATGGAACAACATCCCTTCTTGCAGCGGGGATAAGGTGTATAGATCAGTAAAATCCCCCATTGGATTAATTCCCCTTTCTTTTCTTCAGCTTGGAGAGTACCTTGTTTAACGCCATTTGACTCAAGTCTGCATCCTCGAAGTCTTCAGCTCTATAGCTTTGTTTCTCCGCTTGAATCAGTGAACGCAGGATTTCCGTGAAATGACGAGCGAAGGTCTCAATGCTCGCTTCGCTATGCAATGTCTCACTGTAGAGGAAGCTTAGGTTCAGCTTGCCTCCTGTGACTGCCCCTACCACATCAATCAGATGAGCCCGTCTGTTGTCCGGACTGATGTTGGAGCCTCTTTCTCCTGTCGCAAATCCAAACAGGGAATTTCCTTCACCCGCCTGATTGAATTGTCCCAGATAGTTGAAGCTAATCGGTGGTTGCGAAATTGCCGCTAGCTTTTCGGACACCTCGTTATCTTTCGTCAAGTAGCGCAGAATGCCGTATCCAAGGCCTTTGTTCGGAATTTGTTGAAGCTTCTCTTTGACTATTACCAGCGCATTTTCCTGAGACATGTTCTGATCCAGTCGAATCAGGAGTGGATACATAGACGTAAACCAGCCAACCGTGCGGGAGAGATTGACCTCCGAGAACAATTCTTCACGACCGTGACCTTCTAGGTTGACTAGTAGGGATTGTTCTCCCGTCCATTTGGCGTGTGCCAATGCTAACGCGGTCAATAGAACATCATTGATTTGCGCGCGGTAACGGGACGGTACTTTTTGTAGCAGGGTTTCTGTCTCTTCTTCCTCCATTGCAATCGTAATCGTCCGGCAGTTCCCTTCTGTGTTCGACTCACCGTCATGGATTGGCGGTGTAAAGGAGACCATCTCGTCTACTGCAGCTATCCAGTACTCCTTTTCAGCGACAATACGTTCAGAAGATGCGTACTCATTCATTTTTACTGCCCATGCTTTGTAGGAGGTTGTTTTTGCTGGCAATTGAATCTCTGTTCCCTCCGCAGCCTGTCTGTATGCCGTTTGCAAGTCTTCGATCAGAACTCGCCACGATACCCCGTCTACCGCCAAATGGTGAATGACAATCAGCAAACGGCCTGGTCGATCATAACCGAGATCGAAGTACACGATCTTCATGAGCGGTCCGTTTTCCAAATCTAGGCTCGCTTGTGCTTGGTGTGAAAGTTTTTCGATTCTTCTCATGTGCTGAGCTGGCGAGATCATGCTGAGATCCTCCACGATGAGCAAAACTTCCGATTGGACTTCTGCGTGTGTCTGCTTCCACTTTCCATCTGTGTAGGTATAACGCAGGCGGAGTGCGTCGTGGTGAGCGAGCAGGTGGGTAATGGCTTGCTCTAGATGCTCTTCATCCAATTGTTCGTTTACTTGCAGGAGCATCGATTGGTTCCAGTGATGTGGAGTTGGTTGCTCTTGCTCGAAGAACCATTTTTGGATCGGCAATAGTGGCGCTTCACCTGTTACCATTCCTTGCTCTGCTTCCACCTTTGTGCTTTGGCCTGCAACCTTTGCCAACTCTGCAATCGTTTGATGGTCAAAAAGATTCTTCGGAGTCAGATGAATGCCAGCTTTGTTTGCACGCGCGACGATTTGAATGCTGAGGATGGAGTCGCCCCCAAGCTCAAAAAAGTTATCGTGAATGCCGATGCGATCCATTCGTAGAACGTCGCACCAGATTTCCGTCAGTCTTTGTTCGATTAGACTGGTAGCCTGTGTAAACGAATGAACATCTTGGCTGCGATCATAGACAGGGACTGGAAGTGCTTTTCTGTCCACTTTCCCGTTTGGCGTAAGCGGTATTTCGTTCAGCATGACAAAAGCAGATGGCACCATATAATCCGGAACAAGTGCTTTGAAGTGTTGGCGCAGTTCGGCTGTGTCAACCTCGTGCTCGGCTTGCTTGACCGCATAAGCGACGAGCTGTTTCTTGCCCGGTTCATCTTCGCGGACAATGACGACGGATGCGGCAAGAGCAGGATGTTTGGCTAATACTGCCTCTACTTCACTCAGCTCAATGCGGAATCCGCGGATTTTTACCTGATTATCGATGCGGCCGATGAATTCGATAAGACCATCTGGCAGGTAACGAACCAAGTCACCAGTTCGATAGAGTCGTGCCTGAGAATCGGTTGAGAACGGGTTGGGTACAAAGCGTTCTTCCGTTAAATCAGGACGATTCAAATATCCTGTAGCCAGACCATCTCCGCCGATGTACAGCTCACCTGTTAGGCCGATCGGTACGGGCTGCATTTTGCTATCCAGTACGTACACAGTCGTATTCTTGATGGGACGGCCAATCGGGAAAGAACTAATCGTCTCTGACAACTCTGTGACTGGGTAGCAGCAAGTGAATGTCGTGTTTTCCGTTGGACCGTATCCGTTGATAATCGTGAGTCCTTCGATTTCCAACGCTTTTCTTACGTGAGGAACCGAGACGACATCGCCGCCAACGAGCAGTTTCCGAACCCCCGTCAGGTACTCTTTGTGATGATCCACCATCAGTGTGAACAGTCCCGCTGTCAGCCAAAGCGTCGTAACCTTGTGCGTCTGAATGGCTTGTCCCAGCTCTGCCAGGGAAGGCAGATCAGGTGGCATCAGCACCAGCTGTGCCCTATTCAGCAAGCTGCCCCAAATCTCAAAGGTCGCTGCATCGAACGATACTGTCGATGCTTGCAGGAAAACGTCCTGCTCTGTGATCGTCACATAGTCGGTCTCTTTGACGAGACGGACTATGCCGCGATGGATGACTAGCGTTCCTTTTGGCAACCCGGTAGAGCCTGAGGTGTAGATCACGTAAGCGAGACTTTCCGCTGTGGTATCAATGTCAGGTGCCAGTTCACTTTCTTCGGCAATCATCGCCCAGTCGCGATCCAGACAAATCACGGTATGCTCTCCAGATGGAAGTGACGGTAGAAGCTGCTCCTGCGTGAGCAAAACAGTGACTTGCGCGTCGTCCATCATGTAGGCCAGACGTTCTTTCGGATAATCCGAATCGAGTGGTACATAAGCCCCACCAGCTTTGAGAATCCCGAGCACCCCGATCAGCATTTCGAGAGAACGCTTGACGCAGATACCGACGAGTGAACCTGGGCGAACGCCTTGTTTTTGCAGATAGTTCCCTACTTGGTTGGCTCGTGTCTCTAGCTGGGAGTATGTGAGACTCTTGTCTCCCGCTACCACTGCAATGCGATTCGGGTAAAGCATCGCGGTCTGCTGGAACAATTGATCCACGCGTTGATCCCGTGGGTAAGCAGTCGTAGTGTCGTTCCATTCCACCAGCAGTTGCTCGCGTTCTGCCTGAGGCAAAAACGGCAATTGAGTAATGGTCTGCCCCGGCATCTGAACGATGGCTTCGAGTAAGTGATGGAAGTGCTGTGACATACGCACGATCGTCGTTTCATCAAACAGCGCCGTATTGTACTCAAACGTTGCGATCAGTTCATCTTGTTTTTCCGCCATCGTCAACGTCAGGTCGAACTTGGCGGTGACGAGGTGTTTGTCCATATCGAATGCCGATACGCGAATGCCAGCCTTTTCGTCTAAATCTAGCTGGAAGTTTTGGAGGACAAACATCACTTGGAACAGCGGCGAGTAACTGAGACTACGCTCTAGCGCCAGTTCATCGACCAATTTTTCAAACGGAAGATCCTGATGGGCATAGGCTTCTAGCGCCGTCTCCTTCACTCTTGCCAGCAAGTCACGGAATGTCGGTTCCCCTGACATGTTCGTACGGAGCACCAATGTATTAATGAAGAATCCAATCAATTGTTCCGTCTCTTGTCTATTGCGTCCTGCGACTGGGCTTCCGACGAGGATGTCTTCCTGTCCACTGTAGCGGTAGAGAAGAGTTTGGAAGGCAGCCAGCAAGGTCATGAACAGCGTCGATTCTTCTTTACGGCTAAGTGTTTGTAATTTGTCGAGAAGTTCACCTGCGAGCGTCGTTGAGTAAATCGCTCCCTTGTACGTTTGTACAGCTGGACGTGAACGGTCTGTCGGCAAGGTGAGAAGGGGTTCAGCACCACTTAATTTTTCACTCCAGTAAGTGAGCTGTTCGTCTAATACCGAACCTTGGAGCCACTCGCGTTGCCAAGCCGCGTAATCAGCATACTGCACAGGTAAATCAACCAATGCTGGTATGTTGTTTTGGCTAATCGCTTCGTAGGAGGTGAACCATTCGCGAATAAATACTCCCATCGACCAACCGTCAGAGATGATGTGATGCATGTTGAAAAGGAAGACTGTTTCTTGCTCGCTTATGCGAATCAAGGTGGTACGGAACAACGGACCTTCGCTCAGGTTGAATGGCGTAGCTGCCTCTATTCCTGCCAGACGCTGTGTTTCTGCTTCGCACTCGTCCGCTGGTAACTCCCGCAAGTCGATCACACGTAGCGACTGTTCTTGGTAAGGGTGAATGATTTGTACGGCTTGCCCATCTACGTGGTCAAAGGTTGTCCGCAAGCTTTCATGGCGCTGGATCAGTACCTGCAAGCTCTTGTTCCAAGCTTCCAAATTCAAGTCTCCGTGCAATCGCATCGCTGACGGGATGTTGTACAAGGCGCTATCTGGCATCAGACGATCCAGGAACCACAGGCGCTGCTGTGCAAAGGACAATGGTAGATGACCTTCCCGCGAAACAGGTATGATCGAAGCTCCTGTTGTTTCTTGCAAAAAGCTTCCGAGTGCTTCGGACAGTTCTGCAACGGTTGGGTTTTCGAAAAGCGTACGTATCGGTACTTCTCCTGCAAACATGTCACGTAGTCGGGAAATGACCCGTGTCGCTAAGAGAGAATGCCCGCCCAACTCGAAGAAGTTATCATAAACTCCGACTTTTTCGATACCGAGCACTTGCGACCAGATTGTGGCGACTAGCTCCTCCGTTTGGTTTCGTGGCGCTACATACTCTTGGGTAGAAACCATTTGGCCCCACTCCGGCTCTGACAGTTGCTTCCGGTCGATCTTTCCATTCGGTGTGAGCGGCATAGCGTCCAGCCAGACAAAGACTGATGGAACCATAAATTCTGGCAATTTTGCTTTTGCCCAGACGGCTAAGTCAGTGGCCTCTTCGCTACTTTCCTCTTTTGTCGTCACATACGCCGCCAGACGTTTGTCACCCAGCTTATCTTCTCTTGCCATCACCACGGCTTCCTTGACAGTCGGATGGGCGCGAAGGACAGCCTCCAGCTCTCCCAACTCGATCCGATAGCCACGAATCTTCACCTGATGGTCAATCCGTCCCAAATACTCGATTTGTCCATCTGGGAGATAACGTACCAAGTCGCCGGTGCTGTACATCCGCGCATTTGAGTCAGCGTGGAATGGATTGGACAAGAATCGTTCTGCGGTCATCTCTGGGCGATTCAGGTACCCACGAGCCAATCCATCACCGCCAAGATACAGTTCCCCAGGTAAGCCCAACGGTACAGGTTGCAGGTTGGCATCGAGAATATACGCTTGTGTGTTGGACAAAGGACGGCCAATCGTTGGTTCTGACGTCGCGCCTTTGGTGACCTGTACATACGTGGAGTAGGTCGTATCTTCCGACGGACCGTAAAGATTAAAGACTTTTTCCACATGCTGCAATGCATATAGACTTTGCACCAATGTGTTTGGCAGTGGCTCTCCAGCTAAATTGACAACTCGTACCGTCGACGGGATCGCGTTCATCCGCACGAGTTCTTTCGCCGCAGATGGAACGGTATTGATTAATGTCACTTCATTGACTGCTGGCAGGCTCGGTATATGCAAAGCGTTGTCAGCCAAGATGACTTTCCCGCCGTAGCTTAAGGTCACGAAAATTTCATAGACTGACAGATCGAAGCAGATGGAAGTGGAGGCGAGCACCCCACTCATTTCTTCAGCTGAGAAAACGGTTTTCGCCCAAGCGACGAAAGCAATGACACTACTGTGCTGAATCGCTACCCCTTTGGGCAGACCTGTTGAGCCCGAGGTGTAAATGACATAGGAAAGGTTCGTTGGCTCGACCAGATTAAGCAAGTTCTCTTCGCTTTGCTCTGAAATAAGCTCCCAGTCACGATCCAGGCAGATCACTTGTGCCGTATGTTCAGGCAGCATCGATAGCAAGCTTCCTTGGGTCAACAGGATCGCCGCTTGCGAATCCTCCAACGTATAGCCGATTCTCTCTTGTGGATACGCGGGATCAATCGGTACGTACGCGCCGCCAGCTTTGAGAACACCCAACATTGCTACGATCATCTCAGTCGTACGTTCCATGAGAACAGCGACCAAGACCTCTGGGCCGATCCCTTGCGCACGCAGATAGTGAGCCAACTGGTTTGCTCGGCGGTTCAGCTCCGCGTACGTCAGTCTTTCTTCTCCGACGATTAAAGCCTCCGCATCCGGTGTTGCGACCACTTGTGCTTCAAACAGCTGGTGCATCACTGCGTCACGAGCATATTCCGTTTCCGTTGCGTTCCATTCTACTAACAGCTTGTGGCGTTCCTCGTCCGTAATAAATGAAAGTGTAGTCAGCGGCTGTTCCGCTTGAGCAGTTAAGGCATGTAGAACCTGCGACATCTGTTCTAATACCTTAACAATCACTTCCGTATCAAAACGTCCCTGCTCATAGATCAATTTGAGAGCAAGTTCATCGCCAGGAGCCGCCACCAATGTCAATGGGTAATTGGTTTGCTCCACTGCTTGGACTTCACTCAGCGACACTCCGGAATCTGAATCCTCACTCGTGCTGTTCAAGTAGTTCTCAAAAACGAGAATACTATCAAATAACGATTGCCCATGTGGAACCTCACTCCAGCCTTGGACGTCTACAAGTGGGGTGAATTCATACTGGCGGATGTCTAATTGTGTCTTTTGCAAGTGTTGTAACCATTCCTGAATCGTTTGGCTTGGGTCAAACATGACGCGGACAGGTAACGTATTAATAAAGAGTCCTACCATATTTTCCACTCCTGGCAGCTCTGCTGGACGACCAGAAACTGTCGTTCCAAAGACAACATCGTCTGATCCGCTGTAACCGCTCAGGATAAGTGCCCATGCCCCTTGCACTAACGTATTTAGCGTCAACTGCTGCTTGCGGGCAAAAGCTTGCAGGTGGGCCGTTACTTCCTTGGATAAGTAAACGGTTCGATCACTGTAGGCTTTAGGCTGTACGGCATGACTGCCTGCTTTTCCCATAGCAAGTGGTGTCGACTCGTAGAAGCCTTTTAACTGTTCGCACCAATAGCGCTCCGCAACTTGTTTATCTTGTTTATTGAGCCATGCGATATAGCGACTGAATGGTTGGACTGCTTCTAATTTTTCTTCTTCGCCTTTGTCGATCGCTTGGTAACTTGCCTGCCAATCTTGCAAGACAAGTGGCATACTCCAGCCATCTAGCAAGATATGATGGAAGCTCCATAAGAAGCGATACGTATTTTCGTTCGTGCAAAACAATGTCCACCGCATTAATGGCGCCTGATTAAACTGGAAGTTTCGCGTGCGGTCTTTTTCCATGTACGATTGGATTTCAGCTTCCTGCTTATCGACATCCACATGGCGTAGGTCGATTTTTTCTACGCTTACTTTTACTTGTTTTCGGGCGATTTGATGCGGTTGTTCCAATCCTTCCCAGATAAAGGAGGAACGAAGAATCGAATGGCGGTCAACTGTTTTCTGCCATGCTTGCTCGAATGCTTCCAAGCTAATATCTCGCACTGTCATGAGGAACTGTACAACATAATCGCCGCCCTCTTGTTCATACAGGGAGTGGAACAGCATCCCCTCTTGCAGGGGTGTCAACGCGTATACACTTTCGATCTGACGATCCGAAGCGATGTATTTGTCGATAGACTGCTGATTTAGATTAGCCAGCGGGAAATCTGACGGTGTGTACCCGATTTCTTCTGCCGATTGAGTGTAAGACATAATCTCCCGCAGTGCTTCCATGTAATCATCAGCAACCGCCGCAATCGTCTGTTCATCGTGGATGTTTTCGTTGTACAACCAGGTGACGTGTAGCTGATCTCCTGTAACCGCACTAATGATATCTAGCAAGTTCTCTCGAATCGAATCAGGGGCAAGGTTGGCTCCACTGCATTCAGACGCTATGCCAAACGTAGAGGAAACCGCCACCGTCTGATCAAATTGCCCGAGGTAGTTGAAGCTGATTTGCGGTTTTGGTTGGGTGTTCAGTTGGTGTTGTAGTTCAAGATCATCACTTAGATAGCGCAAAATTCCATAACCGACACCCTTATTTGGAATCTGGCGGAGATGTTCCTTGACTGCCTTCAGCATATGCCCCCATGGTTTTTCTTGCTCGATAGAGATCTGTATCGGGTACATACTGGTGAACCAGCCAACCGTATGGGATAAATCTGCCCCCTCGATTATCTCCTCGCGTCCATGTCCTTCGAGAGTTACGACCATCGTCTCTTTTCTTGTCCACCGATTCAGCGCTTTTGCTAAGGAAGCAAGCAATACGTCATTGATTTGCAGACGGTAAGAAGGGAGCGTTTCGTGAAGCAAGTTGCGCGTCTCTTCGGCGGTCAGCGTAAGTGTAATCTGTTTCGTGGATGCCTCGGTGTTTTGGGCTGGCTCATACGAACGGTCAACAGGAAGTGGATCCACTTCATACGCTTGATTTGCCCAAAAGGCTTTTTCCATTTCGAGCGCATCAGAGTTGGCATAAGCGTGTAACTGTTCAGCCCATGCCTTAAACGAGGTCGTTTTTGACGGGAATTGCACCGTCTGACCATTCACAGCTTGCTCATAGGCCAACTGCAAGTCTTCCAGCAAAATGCGCCAGGATACCCCATCGACTACCAAGTGATGAACAACGAGTAAGAGTCGTCCCGTGCGTTCTTTTCCAAGGTGGAAGTACACTACGCGGAACATCGGGCCTTCTGTGATGTTCAGACTCGCCTGCATCTCGCTTGCATATTCCTCCAGTCGCACGAATTGATCCTCTGCTGCGATGCCAGACAAATCAACCGAATGGAAAGGTACAGATTCGCCCAAGCCTTCGATGTGTTGCGACCATAAACCGTCGTTGTTGGTATAACGCATGCGCAAAGCATCGTGGTGTGCAAGCAACTCGGTAATGGCACGCTCCAATGCGTTCGTATCAACCGGTTCCTCGACTGTCAACAAGAAGGATTGGTTCCAGTGATGGATAGACGGTTGATTTGCGGCAAAGAACCACTTCTGGATTGGTGTAAGCAACACGTCTCCGGTCACGATGCCCTGCTCCGCCAGTTGAATAGCGTTTTCCCCGTTTCCAGTTGTTGAAACGAGAGCTGCTAGTTCAGCGATTGTTTGGTTTTCAAAGATCTGTTTAGGTGTAAGACGAATCCCTGCTTGGTTAGCCCGAGAGACGATTTGGATACTCAGGATCGAGTCTCCTCCGAGTTCGAAGAAGTTGGAGTTGATACTGATATCTTCGATTCTGAGAACGTCTTGCCAAATCTCAGACAGTTTGCGCTCGATAAAGGTATGTGGTGCAACGTAGTGCTCATCACTTGCGTTCGCATAGTCAGGTTTTGGCAGGGCCCGACGGTCTACTTTCCCGTTTGGCGTAAGCGGCAATTCATCCAGCATGACGAAAGCAGCTGGCACCATATAATCCGGAACATGTGCTTTGAAGTGTTGGCGCAGTTCGGCTGTGTCAACCTCTTGCTCGGCTTGCTTGACCGCGTAAGCTACGAGCTGTTTCTTGCCTGGTTCATCTTCGCGGACAATGACGACGGATGCGGCAAGAGCAGGATGTTTGGCTAAAACGGACTCTACTTCACTCAACTCGATGCGGAATCCGCGGATTTTTACCTGATTGTCGATTCGGCCGATGAATTCGATAAGACCATCTGGCAGGTAACGAACCAAGTCACCAGTCCGATAAAGTCGTGCCTGCGGGTCGGTTGAGAACGGGTTTGGTACAAAGCGTTCTTCGGTTAAATCAGGACGATTCCAATATCCTTGCGCCAGACCATCTCCGCCGATGTACAGTTCACCTGTTACACCAATCGGGACGGGCTGCATTTTGTTATCCAGTACGTACACAGTCGTATTCTTGATAGGACGGCCAATCGGGAAAGAACTGATCGTCACTGGCAACTCCGTGACCGGATAGCAGCAAGTGAATGTCGTGTTCTCCGTTGGACCGTACCCGTTGATAATCGTGATCCCTTCGATTTCCAACGCTTTTCTTACGTGGGGAACCGAGACGACATCTCCACCAACGAGCAGTTGTCGAACCCCCGTCAGGTACTCTTTGTGATGATCCACCATCAGTGTGAACAGTCCTGCCGTCAGCCAAAGCGTCGTAACCTTGTACGTCTGAATGGCTTGTCCCAGTTCTTCCAGGGAAGGCAGATCGGGCGGCATCAGCACTAGCTTTGCCCCATTCAGCAAGCTGCCCCAAATCTCAAAGGTCGCCGCATCGAACGATACTGTCGATGCTTGCAGGAATACGTCCTGCTCTGTAATCGTCACGTAGTCGGTTTCTTTGACGAGACGGACAATGCCTCGATGGATGACAAGCGTTCCTTTTGGCAACCCGGTAGAACCAGAGGTGTAGATCACGTAAGCGAGACTTTCCGCCGTGGTGTCAATGTCAGGTGCCTGTTCACTTTCTTCGGCAATCATCGTCCGGTCGCGATCCAGACAAATCACGGTATGCTCTCCAGATGGGAGTGACGATAGAAGATTCTCCTGCGTAAGCAAAACAGTGACTTGCGCGTCGTCCATCATGTAGGCCAGACGTTCTTTTGGATAATCCGAATCGAGCGGTACATAAGCCCCACCAGCTTTGAGAATCCCGAGCACTCCGATCAGCATTTCGAGAGAACGATTCACGCAGATACCGACGAGTGAACCTGGGCGAACACCTTGTTTTTGCAGGTAATTGGCCACTTGGTTGGCGCGTGTCTCTAACTGGGAGTAAGTCAGGCCTTGGTCCCCCGCTACCACTGCAATGCGATTCGGGTAACGCATCGCGATCTGCTGGAACAATTGATCCACGCGTTGATCCCGTGGGTAAACCGTCGTGGTGTCGTTCCATTCCACCAGCAGTTGCTCCCGTTCTGCCTGAGGCAAAAGTTGCAATTGGGTAATGGTCTGCTCCGGCATCTGAACGATGGCTTCGAGTAAGTGATGAAAGTGCTGTGACATTCGCACAATCGTCGTTTCATCAAACAGCGCTGCATTGTACTCAAACGTTGCGATCAATCCGTTTTGTCTTTCTGCCATCGTCAACGTCAGGTCGAACTTGGCAGTGACGAGGTGTTTGTCCATATCGAATTCCGATACGCGAATACCGGCCTTTTCGTCTAAATCTAGCTGGAAGTTCTGGAGGACAAACATCACTTGGAACAGCGGCGAGTAACTGAGACTACGCTCTAGCGCCAGTTCATCGACCAATTTTTCAAACGGAAGGTCCTGATGGGCATAGGCTTCTAGTGCTATCTCCTTCACTCTTGCCAACAAGTCACGGAATGTCGGTTCCCCTGACATATCTGTACGTAGCACCAATGTGTTAATGAAGAAACCGATGAGCGACTCGATCTCCTCCCGATTTCGTCCTGCAACCGGGCTTCCGACGAGGATGTCTTCCTGTCCACTGTAGCGGTAGAGCAAAGTTTGGAAGGCAGTCAGCAGGGTCATGAACAGCGTCGATCCTTCTTCACGGCTGAGCCTACTCAATTTTGCTAATAGTTCAGCTGAAAGCGTAAAGGTATACATAGCGCCAGCATGGCTTTGAACGGCTGGTCGCGGACGATCTGTCGGCAAAGCCAATAGTGGTTCGGCATCGACTAGCTTTTCTTTCCAGTATGCTAGCTGTTGCGTAAGCACATCTTCTTCCATCCACTTCCGTTGCCATACAGCGTAATCGGCGTACTGCAATGACAGATCGGCTAATGCAGGTTCTTTGCCTTGAACAAATGCTTCGTACAGTGCTCTCATTTCTTTGATGAAAATACCGATAGACCAGCCATCGAAAATGATATGGTGCATGTTAAATAAGAAGACGGCCTCTTGCTCGCTTATGCGAATCAAGGTGGTACGGAACAACGGACCTTCGCTCAGGTTGAATGGCGTAGCTGCCTCGATTCCCGCCGAACGCTGTGTTTCCGCTTCGCTCTCGTCCATCGGTAGATCCCGCAAGTCGATTACACGTAGCGACTGTTCTTGGTAAGGGTGAATCACTTGCACAGCTTGCCCATCTACGTGACTAAAGGTTGTCCGCAAGCTTTCGTGGCGCTGGATTAGTACTTGTAAGCTCTTGTTCCAAGCCTCTATATTCAGGTCTCCGTGCAATCGCATTGCGGACGGGATGTTGTATAAGGCGCTATCTGGCATCAGCCGATCCAGGAACCACAGGCGCTGCTGCGCAAAGGACAATGGTAGATGACCTTCCCGTGAAACAGGTACGATCGAAGCTCCTGCTGTTTCTTGCAAAAAGCTTCCGAGTGCTTCGGACAGTTCTGCAATAGTCGGGTTTTCGAAAAGCGTACGGATCGGTACTTCTCCTGCAAACATGTCACGAAGTCGGGAAATGACGCGTGTCGCTAAGAGAGAATGCCCGCCTAACTCGAAGAAGTTGTCTTGAACTCCGACTTTTGCGATACCAAGCACTTGCGACCAGATTGTGGCGACCAGCTCCTCCGTTTGGTTGCGTGGCGCTACATACTCTTGTGTAGAAGCCATCTGCCCCCACTCCGGCTCTGGCAGCTGCTTCCGGTCGATCTTGCCGTTCGGTGTGAGCGGCATAGCGTCCAGCCAGACAAAGACAGATGGAACCATAAACTCTGGCAATTTTGCTTTTGCCCAGACGGTTAAGTCAGTGCTCTCTTCGCTACTTTCCTCTTTTGTCGTTACATACGCCGCCAGACGTTTGTCACCCAGCTGGTCTTCTCTTGCCATCACCACGGCTTCCTTGACAGCCGGATGGGTGCGAAGGACAGCCTCTAACTCTCCCAACTCGATCCGATAGCCACGAATCTTCACCTGATGGTCAATCCGTCCCAAATACTCGATTTGTCCATCTGGGAGATAGCGTACCAAGTCGCCGGTGCTGTACATCCGCGCATGTGGGTCAGCGTGGAATGGATTGGACAAGAATCGTTCTGCGGTCAGCTCGGGGCGATTCAGGTACCCACGAGCCAATCCATCACCGCCAAGATACAGTTCCCCAGGTAAGCCCAACGGTACAGGTTGTAGGTTGGTATCGAGAATATACGCTTGTGAGTTGGACAAAGGACGGCCAATCGTCGGTTCTGACGTCGCGCCTTTGGTGACCTGTACATACGTGGAGTACGTCGTATCTTCAGACGGACCATAAAGATTAAAGACTTTTTCCACATGCTCCAATGCATATAGACTTTGCACCAATGTGTTTGGCAACGGCTCTCCAGCTAAGTTGACCACTCGTACCGTCGACGGGATCGCGTTCATCCGCACCAGTTCTTTCGCCGCAGATGGAACGGTATTAATTAAGGTCACTTCGTTGGCTGCTGGCAGGCTCGGTATATGCAAGGCGTTGTCAGCCAAGATGACTTTCCCGCCGTAGCTTAAGGTCACGAATATTTCATAGACAGACAAATCGAAGCAGATGGAAGTGGAGGCGAGCACCCCACTCATTTCTTCAGTTGAAAAGACGGTTTTCGCCCAAGCGACGAAAGCAATAACACTACTGTGCTGAATCGCTACCCCTTTGGGCAGACCAGTCGAGCCCGAGGTGTAAATGACATAGGAAAGGTTCGTTGGCTCTACCAGATTAAGCAAGTTCTCTTCGCTTTGCTCCGCGATAGGCTCCCAGTCACGATCCAGGCAAATCACTTGTGCTGTATGGTCAGGCAGCATGGATAGCAGGCTTCTTTGGGTCAACAGGATCGCCGCTTGCGAATCCTCCAACGTATAGCCAATTCTCTCTTGTGGATACGCGGGATCAATCGGTACGTACGCGCCGCCAGCTTTGAGAATACCGATCATCGCTACGATCATCTCGGTCGTACGTTCCATGAGAACAGCGACCAAGACCTCTGGACCGATCCCTTGCGCCCGCAGATAGTGAGCTAACTGGTTTGCTCGGCGGTTCAGCTCGGCATACGTCAGTCTTTCTTCTCCGACGATTAAAGCCTCCGCATCCGGTGTTGCGACCACTTGTGCTTCAAACAGCTGGTGCATCACTGCGTCACGAGCATATTCCGTTTCCGTTGCGTTCCATTCCACTACCAGCTTGTGGCGTTCCTCGTCTGTGATGAATGAAACGGCAGAGAGATGATCCGTAGGCTGAGCCATCATCGACTCTAATACTTTGATCAATTGAGCCAATACCTTATCCATGGTGATCTGCTCGAATCGATTTGTTTCATAAATCAGCTTGAGCAATAGCTCTTCGCCAGGTGCCGCCACCAATGTCAATGGATAGTTCGTCTGCTCAACTGCTTTGATTGCGTTTAGTGACATGTCTGTATTCGCCTGTGTTTTTGCACCAGACATGTAGTTCTCGAAAACGAGTATGCTGTCAAACAACCCCTGTCCAAGCGGCACTTCGCTCCAGCTTTGAATGTCAACGAGTGGTGTGAACTCGTACTGACGTATCGCACTCTGTTCCTGTTGGATGTTCTGCAGCCAGTCGATCACCGTCATTTGTTCCGAGAAAAGCACGCGAACAGGCAGCGTGTTGATAAACAGACCCACCATGGAGTCCACTCCACGCAAATCTGTAGGGCGTCCCAGGTTGGTTGTCCCAAATACCACTTCCGGCTCACCTGCATAACGACTTAAAATCAACGCCCACGCACCTTGAACCAGCGTATTCATCGTTAGTTGATGCTTACGGGCAAAAGCTTGCAGACTCGCAGTTGTTTCCTTCGACAAAAGAATCGTTTGATCTGCGTATTCTTTTTGTTGTACAACCCTTCCACCCGGTTTCCCCATGCTAAGAGGAGTTGGTATACGGAAGCCCCGCAGATGATTTCGCCAATACTGCTCTGATGCCTCAAGACTCTGCTGCTTTAACCAGGCAATATAAGAGGAAAACGGAGGAGCGACAGACAGTTTTGTTTCGGTACCATCTACAGATGCCTGATAATAGGCCAACCAATCGTTTAGGACGATCGGTGTACTCCAACCATCCAACAACATATGGTGAAAGCTCCAAACGAGCTGACTGGTTTTCGAATCGAGACGAATCAACGACCAACGCATCAATGGCGGGTGAGCGAGATCAAAGCCTAGCTTGCGATCTTGTTCGAGATAGGTTTGTAAGTTCGCTTCTTGCTTTTCTTTCGTTAAGTGACTCCAGTCCAGTTGTTCGACATGTGCTTTTACTTTTGTGTGAACAACCTGATGCGGTTTTTCTAATCCGCTCCATAAGAAGGAGGTTCGGAGGATGGCATGACGCTCGACAACTTTTTGCCATGCTTCTGAAAACATCGCCACATTCAAGTGATCCAAATTCACGACCAGTTGAACGACGTAGTCCCCGCCTGCTTGCTCATAAAGAGAGTGGAACAGCATCCCCTCTTGTAACGGGGTGAGCGTGTAAATGTTCTCGATAAGACGATTGTTTCCGATGAACTTGTCGAGGCTTTTTTGATCCAACTCCGCCAACGGGAAATCGGAAGGTGTATAGCCACCTGCCTCTTCAGAGCGACAATGGGCAATGATCGCTTGCAATGATTGCACATAGTCACGAGCGAGCTCTTCAATCGTTTGTTGTTCGTACATATCGCTGCTGTACGTCCAGGTCATTTCTAACTGATCTCCCGCCACCATGCTCAGGAAATCAAGTTTATGAAGTCGGGTTTCATCCTTGCTCAGATTGGACGCTGACCAGTTCGGAATGATCTGGAACAAGGATGCATCAGCCGTTTGATCCTGATCAAATTGTCCTAAATAATTGAAGCTAATCTCAGGTTGCGGATAAGCTTGCAATGTATTTATCGTTTGTTCATCTTTGCTTACATAACGATGAATGCCGTAGCCAATCCCTTTGTCAGGAATCGAGCGCAATTGTTCTTTGACTGATTTTATCAGGGAACTCCAAGCGGTCTTCGGCTCCAGTTCCAGCAAGACCGGGTACATGCTTGTGAACCAGCCTACTGTACGAGAAATGTCCACGCCATCGATGATCTCTTCACGCCCGTGTCCCTCTACTGAAACATAGAGTGTCTGTTGCCCTGTCCAGTTGTTATAGGCTCGGATCAAAGCACTGAGTAAAACGTCGTTAATCTGAGTACGGTAAGCGGCTGGTACCTCCTGCAACAAGGCACGTGTCTCGTCCACGCCCAGCTTTATCTTTACTTGAACAGCCAGACTTTCTGTGTTCTTTCCATTCGGATGGTCAACAGGCAGGTTTACTACATGACTTGTATCCAGATTCGCCCAGTATTCGTCGACTACGCTTTGCTCTGCGAACTGTGTCAACTGTTCCGACCATTGCTTGAAAGAAGTCGTCTTCTGAGGCAAATTCAGCTGTTGCAACCCTGTCAATTGTTGATAGGCCGTTTGCAAGTCTTCCAGAATAATTCGCCAAGAAACACCATCGACAGCGAGATGATGAATCGCAATGAACAGACGCTGTTTGTCCGCGCATTGGAAGTATGCAGCACGAAGCAATGGTCCTTTTTCGATATCCAGACTTTCTTGTAGCTCGTCTGCAATGGCTTGCATTTGTGCCTCTATGTCCGTTTCAGGTACAGCCGTCAAATCTACTACCTGAAATACATCCTCATCCGAAACGACATCATGATATTGCTCCCATTTTCTATTGACGTTCCGAAAACGCAGGCGCAAGGCATCATGGTGAACAAGAATCGTCGCTAAAGCTTTTGCCAACAGACTCGCATCCATCTCTTCACGCACAGCAAGCATGACTGATTGATTCCAGTGGTTGGCATGGTAAATTTCCTGTTCAAAGAACCATGTCTGAATGGGTGTCAGAGGCAATTCGCCTGTAACGGCACCCTGTTCCATATGCACTTGTGGCGCATCCTCAAGAACCACACTTGCAGCCAATTCTGCCAATGTTTGAGAGTCAAACAAGTGCTTTGGTGTAAATCTGATACCCGCCTGATTGGCACGCGACACAATTTGAATAGTCAGAATCGAATCGCCGCCAAGTTCGAAAAAGTTATCGTGAATCCCGATTGACTCTACACCTAGAACTCCTTGCCAGATTTCGGCCAGCTTGTGTTCTATTTCCGTTTGTGGGGCAACAAAGGAATCTTCCCATTGAGCTCGCAGGGTATCCGGTAACGGTAAAGCACGACGGTCTACCTTTCCATTAGGAGTGAGAGGCAGAGCATCCATCAGTATGATGACAGATGGCACCATGTAGTCTGGAAGTCTATCTTTCAAAGACTGACGCAGTTCATTCGTCTGTACCTCTTCTCCCTCATGAAGCACGGCATAAGCCACCAGTCGTTTGACACCAGTCGTCAAATCCTCCCTGACGATCACCACTGCTTCCAAAACAGCTGCATGTGCATACAAAGCCGACTCTATTTCCCCTAGCTCAACCCTGAATCCGCGAATGCTTACTTGATCATCGGCGCGTCCAATAAACTCCAAACTGCCATCTACCAAATAGCGAACCAAGTCGCCAGTGCGATACATCCGTGCCCCTTCATCTGTTGAGAACGGATTGGGGACAAAACTGGCTTCCGTCAGGTCAGGACGGTTCAGATAGCCGCGTGCCAAGCTTTTCCCTGCAATGTAAAGTTCCCCGACAACTCCTACAGGCACAGGCTTTCTGCTTGCGTCGAGTACATAGACAGATACGTTGTCAATGGGACGTCCAATGGAAGGAGCCGCTTCTCGTTCTCCCTGCACGGGTACGATACCAGCAGTAGCAACGACGGTATTTTCAGTTGGGCCATACTGATTTACCAGCGTAAACGGTACATTCGCAGACGGGTACTGGTGCAAAGTATCACCACCCGTCAACATGTAGCGTAAAGCTGATTCGGCTGGCCAATTCAAGGTAAGCAGACTCTCTGCCAAAGGCGTTGGTAAAAAGCTTATCGTGATGCCTGATTCGACTAACCAATTACGCAGTTTTTCCGGTATGAGACGAATCTCTTCCTGTGGCAGGCAAATCGTTGCACCCGCCGTCAAATACGGCCAAATCTCCCAAACCGAAGCATCAAAAGCTGTACCAGCTATTTGCGATGCACGGTCCGCAGCGATTACGCTGTACGCTCGCTGATGCCAATTTACTAGATTCAAGAGTGATCCGTGCTCGATCTCCACTCCCTTTGGCGTTCCTGTAGAACCTGACGTATAGATGACATAGGCGAGTTGTTCTGCTTTGGTCGTAACCGCTGGCGCAATCGAACTCATCTCAGCAATGACATGCCAATCTCGATCCAAGCAAAGGAACGTTGCAGCGCCTTCTGGTAATGCACCTACCAACCGCTCTTGGGTTAAAACCAAAGACATCTGCGAGTTCTTGATCATAAAAGCGAGTCGTTCTTGCGGGTATGCAGGGTCCATCGGCACATAAACGGCACCTGCTTTGAGAATCGCGAGTTGACCGATCAACATCTCGATGGAACGCTCCACGCAAATTCCTACCAAGTCTTCCGAGCCAATCCCTTGTTTTAGCAAGAAATGAGCGAGCTGATTGGCCTTCGCATCCAGGTCTGCATAGGTGATTACACCTTGCTCACCTGAAACTGCAATCTGATCAGGCAACTTTCGTGCGATCTGGGCAACAAGTTCGTGCACGCAAAGATCGCGAGAATAATCAACCTCAGTATCATTCCAACCGACGAGTAGCTGATCTCGTTCCCCATCGCCTAACAGTTCAACTTCTGTTATTTTCTGCGCTGGATTGGTCGCAACAGCTTGCAAAAGATTGCAGAAATGCACTGCCATGCGCTCAATCGTCGTACGATCAAATAGATCCGTACTGTATTCAAACACACCCTTGAGTCCGTCATCCTCGTTTTCAATCATGGTGAGAGTCAAATCAAATTTGGTCGTCTTGTTGAGATTGACTTCATCAGGTGTAATGGATATCGTCTCGCCTTTCCGTACACCCGTTGACATTCCTTGTACGGAGAAAAGTACCTGAAATAACGGCGAGTAGCTAAGACTACGCTCAATTTGTAATTCATCGACCAATCTTTCAAAAGGAATATCCTGATTGGCAAAAGCATCAAATGCCGTCTCACGAACGCGGCGCAACAGCTCAACGAATGTAGGGTCGTTCGACAGGTCAGTACGAAGAACCAGCATGTTGACAAAGAATCCGATCAGGTTTTCGATTTCCTGACGATTACGTCCCGCAACAGGTGTGCCTATCAGAATATCTGTGGTATGCGTATAACGGTATATGAAGTGCTTGAATGCCGCTAAGAGCGTCATGAACAGTGTCGCGCCTTCTTGTCGTCCAAGCTCGCGTAGCTTTTGCCCCACTTCACTCGGCACGAAGAAAGAATAGTTGTCACCGCGATAGCTTTGCACGACTGTCCGTGGACGATCAGTCGGAAGTGGCAAAAGTGGTTCACTCTGGCCCAGCTTCTTTTTCCAGTAGCTGAGCTGCTGCTCCCATACATGGTCTTGCCAGTTCTCTCGTTGCCAGATTGCGTAATCGCGATATTGAATGGGTAAATCGGCAAGCGGTACTTCTGCTTCTTTGACGAATGCTTCATACACTGCGCTTAGCTCGTTCACCAATACATCCATAGACCAACCGTCAGAGATGATGTGATGCATATTAATCCAGAGAACGGACTCTTCTTCCTCCAATCGGATCAACGCTGCCCGCATCAACGGCCATTGATCCATTTGGAATGGAGTCGCGCCATCTTCTTCCACCATACTCATCCATTTAGCGTCTTTTTCCGCCGCTTGCATGTCGCGTAGGTCAGTGACAGGCAGTGACAAATGTACATTTGTATGAATCACTTGAACCGCTCGTCCTTCTATATCCTTAATCGTTGTTCGAAGGGACTCATGCCGTTTGATGATTTCATTCAAAGCACGTTCCATTACATTCGTATCGACTGCTCCACGCAGATGGAATCCGACCGGAATGTTGTACATGGCGCTATTCGGGATCAGTTGATCAAGGAACCACAGACGTTGTTGGGCGAAAGACAGTGGTAACTCTTGAGAACTGTCCAAGGAAAGCGGTTTGATCGGGCTTTGCTTTATCGGCTCAGCACCTTGGCGAGTGAATTGAATACGTTCCGCCAATTCTGCTACCGTCTGATAGGTAAAAATCTCACGCATCTGAAGCTGGGTCTGAAATACCTTGGATGTACGGGACAGCAATTGTGTCGCTAAAAGCGAATGCCCGCCCAATTCGAAAAAGTTATCGTGGATCCCAACTTGTGATACACCAAGAACCTCCTCCCAAGTCCGGGCGAGCAATTCCTCAATTGGATTGCGCGGTGCACTGTACGCGTTGCCTGTTTGTACATTGCCATCTGGGAGTGGCAAAGCTTTGCGATCAATTTTGCCGCTTGAGGTCAGTGGGAACTCTTCCATTTGAATGAAATGAGACGGAACCATGTAATCTGGCAGCGTTTGGCGAAGCAATGTACGTAATGAGGCAACAGTCCACATCTGATCGGCGATCATATAGGCGCATAGATACGCTTGATGGTTATGATCTGTGTGTGCCACTACCACTGCATCGCGAATCGACTCTTCTTCGATCAACTGGCTACGAATTTCGTTCAACTCAATGCGGAAGCCACGAATTTTCACTTGATGGTCAATGCGTCCGAGGTATTCAATGTTTCCATCCTTGCGATAACGAGCCAGGTCGCCTGTACGGTACATGCGTTTGCCTGCTTCAAACGGATGGGGAACAAACTTTTCGTTCGTCAATTCTTCATTGTTTAAATATCCTCTCGCCAATCCAGCTCCGGCAATGCATAATTCACCAGGGACTCCGATTGGCTGCAATTGTCCATATTGATTGACGATATGCATTTGATAGTTGGCCAATGGCTTTCCAATAGGGACAGGATTTTCTATCAAGTCTACCGGGAATGAGTAGCTAGAAGCATAAATGGTAGCCTCTGTCGGACCATAGATGTTCTCCACTTTCACTTCTGGCAATACGTTATATACTTTTGGCGCAAGATCATTCGGCATTGCTTCCCCGGCAGCCATGATGTATCGCAGTCGGTTTGCCTCTTTTCGCCCCTCTAGATACTCGACAAAAGGAATGAGCATAGATGGAACAAAATTGACGTGAGTTACGTCATAATTTACAACGGATTCCCAAATTTTGTCAGGTTCTTTCTCCGCGCCTGGCTCGAGAATCACCAGTCTGCCGTTGCCGGGAATCCAACCGAAGATTTCTGCGACAGATACGTCGAAGGTATAGGTCGTTTTTAACAAATACGCATCTTTTTCTTGTAGCGGATATTTCTCTTGCAGTGTGAAGATTTGATTCAATAGACTCGCATGCTCGATCATGACGCCTTTCGGTTTGCCTGTCGAACCCGATGTATAGATGACGTATGCAAGATTACTCGTTTGGGCTACATTTGCAAGATTACCCGGTGCTCCCTGATAAAGCTCATCCGCCTCTAGATCAAAGATCCGATCAGCAAAATCAATTGTCTCTAAAAAGCGTTTTTTTGTAAGAAGTAGCACACTGCCGCTATCCTGTAAAATGTATTCGATGCGTTCCTTCGGATGAGCCGGGTCGATTGGTAAATATGCTCCGCCTGCTTTAAAGATCGCAAGAATGGCAATGATCATTTCCGGTGAGCGTTCTGTGAGCAAGCTGACAATACTTTCTGGTCCGACCCCTTTTGCACGTAAAAATGTAGCAAGTTGATTTGCCTTTTCGTTTAGCTCACGATAAGTAAGCTGTTGCTCTCCCATGACCAGCGCAATGAGGTGTGGTTGTTTCTCTGCACGCTCTTCAAAAATCTGGTGAATCAGATAATCAATAGGATAATTGCGATATGTATCATTAAAAGTATGGAGCTGAAGGTGCTTCTCTTCGGAATTTACCACTTCTAGATTTTTTAGAAGGATATCCGGTGTATTTGTCACTTGCGTCATGATAGTTGTGAGTTGTTGGTTGAGGTGTTGGAGTTGATCTTCCGTAAATACGGATGCATTGTATATATACGTAACAGTGAGGGTATCGTCTGAGGTGACCATTATGTTTAGGTCGTAGTTGGTTTGTTCAAAAGCATACAGATTTGTGAGAGTGAATTCTTGGTTATATTGGTTCAGACGGGTCAAAAGCTCTGCGCCCATCGGATAATTTTGGAACAGAATAATATGATCGATCAGTTGCTGATTTTTCTGAATGTCTGCGAGGGAAAGATAATGATATTTTTCCAGCGAAATCGACTCTTCTTGTACTTGTTTCACCAGATCAGAAAACGTTTGATTGTCTCTCATCTGAACACGGATAGGTATGGTATTGATGAAAAGTCCAACCATCTGCTCGACATTCGGGATATCGATTGGACGGCCAGAGACAACCGATCCGAATACAACGTCATCGATATTGCTTTGGCGCTGCAACATGAGACCCCAGATTGTACGAAAGAGATTGTTTACAGTCACTTGCAATTGTTTTGCGATTTTATTCAAGTGGCTCGTCAACGACTGACCAATCGTGAAGACCATCTCTGCTTGATTGTATTTGATTCCGGTTCCCTGCTTTTGAATAAATGTGCTCGGCTCATAGCCACTTAAATACCGTGACCAGTTGGCTTTTGCCTCTTCTGCATCCTGTTCCCCTAACCAGCTTATGTACTCGCTGTACGGATAAACTTGACCGAGATTTACTGGTCGTTCGTCTTTTAATTGTTGATAGATTTGGAAAAAGTCATGTAACACAAGCGGAATGCACCAGCCGTCGAGCAAAATGTGGTGGTGACTCCAAATCAGTGTATAGGCATCAGAAGCGGTTTGGACAAGAGTGAGGCGAATGAGCACATCTTTTGCCAAATCAAAGTTTTTCTGACGTTCTCTTTTAGCAAAGTCCTCTAAAAAGACAACTTGCTCGTCTTCAGAGAGGTGATTGATATCGATCACCTGCACGTTTGTCTTTCTTTCCTTGAGTACAATTTGTCGTGGCTTTTGAACCTTTTCAAGGATAAAGACAGTTCGGAGAATATCGTGTCGCTCGATCAGCTCGTTTAAACTTTGTTCGAGAATAGCTGGATCAATGAGTCCTCTAATGGTAAAGCGCAATTGTTCAAAATAGGACTCTGTTCCTTCGTCCAGGAGGGAATGAAATAACATTCCCTCTTGCATGGGAGATAACGGATATATATTGGCGATCTTTTTACTTGACACGTCTACTCTCCTCCTGGGGTACATTTACTTACAAATCGCCTATCAAGTCCATAATGTCATCGAGTTCTTCCAGAGAGAGCTTCTTGTCCACGAAATCACTCGGTGTTAACTCACAATCTTTCTTTTGCATACAATGTACAATAATAGCGTTCAAATGAAATTGATAGAGTCCTATGAGCTTGTCTATCGTCGTTTTGTGATACTCATGGCGATTGTAATTCAAATAGATAACCAGCTCGCCACCGATAATCTTGGCATAGATATCTAGCGGGTGCATGCGTTCGGCAGGCGGGCCTAGTACTATCCCCCCTGGTAGATCCGATAGCGAGAACAGATCATTGTCCAGATCGGCATCGTACTGTCCCAGATAATTGAACACAACTTCGGGTTGGCGTGTGAAATGGATGTCTCGCTTGTACTCGATATCTGTGAGATGCTTTAAGATGGAATACCCGATTCCTTTATTAGGAATAGCACGCATCATTTCTTTGACCAGCTTGATCCGCTCCGCCAATTGACCCGATTTGGTAGCAGGCAGGATTACTGGGAAAAGGGAAGTGAACCACCCTACCGTACGAGAGACATTCAAGCCTTTGACAATCTCTTCACGTCCATGTCCTTCCAAAAAGACCCTAACATCGTTTGCCCCTGTCCATTCCTGCATCGCCATTCCCAAGGCAGTCAACAGGATCTCTTGCGTTTCCGTTTGGTAGGCGTGATTTGTATGGCGCAGTAATTGTTCAGTCTCCATTTTGGAGAAACGAACCGACGCTGTTATCGTCACCATTTCGGTCTGGTAAATGGTCTCCTGATCCTTTGGCAAAGGACGGGTCGGAATGGATTCGACTTTTTTCCAATAAGCGAGTTCGTTTACAAGCTTCTTGCTATTGGCTACGTTTTTTAGCTCTTTCGCCCATTTTTGATAAGAATGTGTTTTTTCCGGTAAAGCAATTGGATTACCTGAGGCTACTTGTTGATAGGCGATTCGGAAGTCTTCCAGAATGATGCGCCAGGAAACACCGTCAACAACCAGATGGTGAATCGCAAAAAGCAAATGGTCACCTGCTCTTGTCTTGAAGAGCGCTACTTGAACCAGCGGTCCCTCCTGTAAATTCATACTGGCTTGCAGGCGGTTTGCTTCTTCTTCCACTTTGCTTCGAGCATCCAGCTCTTCTGTAAAATCAAACACATGGAATTCGAACAGATTACCATCGTCGCCCCGATTAAACTGGACAAATCCCTCATCCGATTCGGTAAAACTCATGCGCAGGGCATCATGATGAAGCACTAGCGCATTTAGAGATTCCATCAGTAGTTCGCTATGGAAGCCCTCTTTGCTGAAAAGCATCATTGCTTGATTCCAGTGATGTCTGCTTGATGTAATCCGTTCAAAGAAGTAGTGCTGGATTGGTGTCAGTAAGACAGGCCCTGTTACCAATCCCTGATCGATCTTGATCCTCTCGGAAATGACAAACGGTGCGATTCGTTCGATCGTCGGATATTTAAATAGGTGATTGACTTCCATCATGAGATTCATCCGTTGCAGACGAGACGCGATCTGCAAACTCTTGATCGAATCTCCACCAAGCTCGAAAAAGCTGTCTTGAATCCCTACCCTCTCGATGCCAAGTACTTCTCCCCAAATTCCGGCAAGAATCTCTTCCATCTCAGAGCGCGGTGCTACGTATTCCACTGAGCTGCTCACACTTCCATCCGGTTCGGGCAGGGCTTTGCGATCCAGCTTTCCGTTGGATGTAAGCGGAAACTCCTTCATGAGAACGAAATGGGCAGGTACCATATATTCTGGCAATTCACGGCGAAGCAGGTCGCGCAATTGACTGACTGTCCATTCCTTCGCAGAAAGCAGATAGGCGCACAAGTATGCCTGATTGTTCTGGTCGGTTCGGGCCATAACCACCGCATCATAAATGGACTCTTCCTGAATCAGTTTGCTACGAATTTCATCCAACTCGATGCGGTATCCACGAATTTTTACCTGATGGTCCATCCGTCCGAGATACTCGATATTGCCATCCTCACGATAACGTGCCAGGTCGCCTGTGCGATAGATACGCTTACCAGCCTCTAATGGATGGGCAACAAATTTTTCCGCTGTCAGCTCTTCGTTATTCAAATACCCTCTCGCCAAGCTGATTCCGGCAATACATAGTTCGCCCGGCACTCCTATTGGCTGCAATTGTCCGTGCTGATTGACAATATGCATGCGATAGTTGGGCAGTGGCTTTCCGATGGGAACAGGACTCTCCAGTGAATCTTTTGCGAGCGAATAGCGGGAAGTATATATAGTCGCTTCTGTTGGCCCGTAGATGTTTTCCAATTTCACCTCCGGCAGTACTTCATATACTTTTGGCACGAGATCATCCGGCATCGCTTCCCCGCAAGCAAGGATGTACCGCAATCGGTTGGCTTCGTTTCGCCCCTCCAGATATTCGACGAATGGATTCAACATGGATGGCACAAAATTGATGTGGGTTATCCCTTCTTGAACTACCGCTTGCCATATTTCTTTGGGATTCTTTTCCGCTTCTGGCTCGAGAATTACCAATCTGCCATTCCCAGGAATCCACCCGAAGATTTCCGCTACAGAGATATCAAAAATGTAGGTCGTCTTCAGCAGGATTGCATCTTCACACATGAGCGGATATTCATCTTGCATGGCATGGAGTACATTGAGCAGCCCTTCGTGTTCAATCATCACGCCTTTTGGCTTCCCGGTTGAGCCCGATGTGTACATAACATACACGAGGTCATCCGGCATGTTAACCAGTGGTAGATTGCTTGTATCTGGCGAAAAGCTACTCTCGCTATTCAGATCCATAACATTCGCTGTAAAGCTTACTTTTTCAACGAAACGGGACTGTGCTACCACCAGCTTGGCCCCGCTATCTGTGAAAATGTAGGAAATTCGTTCAGTCGGACTGTTCGGATCGATCGGCAGATAGGCTCCACCTGCTTTTATCACGGCGAAAATTGCAACTATCATCTCGAAGGATCGTTCCGCTATAAGCATCACCAGATCGTCTGGTTGCACCCCTTTTGTTCGGAGGGTATGTGCCAGTTGGTTTGCTCGTTCGTTCAGCTCTCGATACGTCATGCACTGTTCGCCGAGTACCAATGGGATCTTGTCCGGTGTAGCGGTCGCCCATTCTTCTAACAACTGCATGATCAATTTGCTGGGGTATGTTTTGGATGTATCGTTTACCCCTAGTAACAAATCGAAGCGTTGCTCTTGGGGCATTAGTTCAAACGTTTTAACTTGCTCCTCCAAGCCGTGAACAGCTTGCAAAAGGAGGTGTTCAAACTGCGCAATCATACGGTGGATCATGCGTTCATCAAACAACAGTGTGTTGTATTCAAAAACAATGTGTAGCTCGTTCTCCCGCTCCACTGCTTCTAGTGTCAGGTCGAACTTGCTAGTCCTGTTGTTGATATGACGCGTTTGGTTTTCCACCCCTGTCTCCGGTGAGCCCTGCATCATGAACATCACATCAAACAGAGGATGACGATTCCCGTCGCGTTTTGCGCCAGAGCCTTCGAGAATTTTATCAAAGGGAACGTACTGGTTTTGCAAAGCAGCCAAAAGCTCTTGCTTTACCTGTTGCAGGTTATGTAAAAAGCTTTCTTCATGCTCAATCGAGAGTAGAAGTGGCAAGGTATTAACGAACATCCCAAGTATCTCTTGCGTATCTGGGTGCTGTCTTCCATCTGTTACGGTCCCTAGTATGACTTGCTTGCTGTCGTTATTCATTTTGGATAGCCATACAGAAACGATGGTGAGCATCAGCATATACACGGTAACGTCATTTTTTGTTGCTGTGGTTTTGAGCTTTCTAGTGAGTTCTTTGTTTGCGCGATACGTGATGGTAGCCCCATCAAATGTCAGTTGCGGCGGACGTTTTCGTGTAGGAAGTTGGACAACAGGAAGCTCGTCCTCTAGAAGGGTTTTCCAGTAAGCAGCTTGCTGTTTGTATTCCTCGCTTGAATGCCACTGATTTTGCCATCGCGCAAACGACTTATAGGTATTCTTTAAAGGGAGAAGCTGCTGTCGTTCGAGTAAAGTCTGTAACTCTCGCAACAAAATCGACTTGGATAAGCCATCCATGAGGATGTGATGGGAGTCGAGCCAGAGAACCTGTTTGTCAGGAGTTTCAATGATTCCAGCCCGGAGCAATGGCGCTTTTGCCAAATCGAATGGCTTGATGTGCTCTGCAAGTAGGCTGTGTAGCACCTCTTCTGCACCCGTTTGACGGACAAATGATAGTTCGGCCCACGGGACAATTCGTTTTACGATTTCGTCATGATGCATGTAATACGTGCTTCGTAATCCTTCGTGGCGCATCACCAGCTGCTGCAAGGCCGTCAGGATATGCTCCACATCTACGGATTGGGGAAAGTCAACCGTGAATGTCACATTGTATGCGATCGACTCGACATCCTGCTGCTGGATGATGTACATTCGTTTCTCCACCGCGGATGTTTCGTATTCCTGTTGTACGTTCAGTTCCTGCAATGGTTGTATGTTCGTCTGCTCTTGCTCTGTGAACAAACGTTTCAATTGGCGAATCGTTGGATGCTTAAAAAGCTGGTCATATCTCAAATCGAATCCGATATTCTTGAACTGGGAAATGAGCTGCATGGCCTTGATCGAGTCCCCACCGCATTCAAGAAAATGGTCGTCGATTCCCACCTGCAAATTTCCTAGCACGTTGCTCCACACCTGAGCCAATTGTTGTTCAAGCTCATCAGTTGGCGCGACATAATCTTCCCTAAGCAACTCCTCATCTCCCTGTACATCTGGCAATGCCCGCTTGTCTACCTTTCCATTCGTGGTGAGCGGTAAAGTCTCCATGTGAACAAAGTGCGTCGGGATCATGTAATCAGGAAGATCATTTCTGAGCCATTCCCTCAGCTCGTGAAAAGGGATTTCATCAGGAGCAACATAATAACTAACTAAGTATTTGCGGCCATCCTCCCGTTCTTTGGCGATAACCGTTGCCATTTCGACCATTGGATGATTCATGAGGAAAGGTTCAATTTCTCCTGGCTCGATCCGATATCCGCGGATTTTCACCAAATTGTCTAGGCGGCCCAAAAACTCGATGTTCCCGTCAGGCAACCAGCGTGCTCTGTCTCCCGTGCGGTACAAGCGCTCACCCGTCTGTGGATGAATGATGTATTTCTCTGCGGTCAAATCTGGTCGGTTCACATATCCGCGTCCCAACCCTTCACCGAGGATAAATACCTCGCCTACTACCCCAATCGGTTGTAATGCCAGCTTTTCGTCCAAAATGAAGATGTAGGTATGAGCGATAGGCTTGCCAATCGGAATGCTCTGGTATTGCTTGTCCACCTCAAAAATAGTAGCAACAATCGTGCACTCTGTCGGTCCATACAAGTTGTACAGCTTGTAAGCACCGCGCCGATCAACCTTTTTTAGCACATCCCCGCCTGTGAGCATCGCTCGAAAAGAACGATTATCCATTTGCATGAACTGTTCAGCTGCTCCCGTCGGAAAAAAGCTGATCGTAATGCCTTCTTGGTTGCAATAATCATTCAAGGCAATCAGATCATACTTCAGTGCAGTTGGCACGATGTGTAACGTAGCGCCCGTGAGTAGATAGGGAAACATTTCCAACACAGACCCATCAAACGAAAAACTGGAATAGACAAGGGCTTTGTCTTCATGGCTCACTTCAAAGTACTGGCGATGCCATTCGCAAAAATTTACCAAGTTGCCATGCTCGATCATCACGCCCTTGGCCAAACCTGTCGATCCCGATGTATACATGACATAGACGAGATCTGTTGATCGATTGACGTACTGTAGATTTTCTTTTCTGTCGCTAAAGCTACCAGGGTCACACACGTCGATCACTTCTACTTCGCAGATACTCTTCGTCTTCTCTATAAGGGGGGTCTGTGTCAATAAAACGGGTGCTCTACTGTCGTTTAACATATAAGCAATTCGTTCATCAGGATAATCCAGATCGATAGGGAGATATGCTGCTCCTGCCTTTAGAACGGCGAGAATACTCACCAGCATATCCAGTGATCTATCCATCATGAGCGCAACAAGATCGTCAGGCTTAACTCCTTTGGCACAAAGGTTATGGGCTAACTGATTGGCTCGCTCATTAAGCTGTTTATATGTCAGGGACTGGTCTTGACATACAGCTGCTAGACTGTCTCGTGACACTTCGACTTGTCGTTCAAACAACTGATGGTAGGTTTTATCGCTCTGCATCTCTACTTGTGTTCGTTCTCCACAAAAACGTTTTAATGCCAGAAGCTCTTTTACGGTGGTCATATTCAGGTTTTTGTAGAAATCTCGGTCTTTTTTGTAGTGAATCGTTCCACCAGATGGTTGCGGAAATGGTGTGATCCGCCCACTTACAATATTCTCCCACTCTCGGATGAACAGGTCTTCAATCACCTGATTCGCTTTGTTGTAACAATCGATCAGTGTATCTTCGTCATCAAAAGCAATCTCTTCTTGAATAAGGATATCGCCTGTATCTATGTTCTCGTCTATGAGGTGTAGCGTAACCCCTTTTGGTGTCTCATCCCAAATACTCCAGAAAACAGGGTCTCTCCCCTTGTTCCAGGGCAAGAGGGATGTATGTAGATTGATAATGCGCCCTTTGAAATGGGAAACGATATCCTTACTCAGAATATAGCCGTACGCGTAACTGACAATATAGTCGATTTCTTCAAAAAATTCGGTTTGTTGTTCCCACTTTTCATTGCACACGATGACTTTGTGGTTTCTTGATTCCAAGTACTGCACAATCTTGTTTTCTTTGCTCATGAATGTTGTTAGGAATAATATTCTCAAAAAAACATCACCAGCATTTCTCATAATTTCGTTGACAAAAAGTTGACTTCGATTGAAAATTGTTTTAGATGGAATTTGTACCACATTTTTACTTTTTGTTACATGATTTTACATATAACTCAAAAATACACTTTTCTGCAAGTGGTTGTATGTAAATTTTTTTATTTTTTGTGCCCAACATTTAGAGTAAAGAATGCCAAAAGGCAATACTCTGCTGGTTTTTAAGGGATGAAAGGAGGTAAGTATAGAGCTGGTAAAAAATGACGAATTTTGACAACTTCCATTTTCAATGCTGCACTTCGTTCAACATGACATATCACTCAGATATGAAATTGCCACAAGGAAGTTCCTTCTCAATCTCCAGTTGTTTCTGCCCATTTTTGTAACAAACTCATTATATTTACAAACTTTCAATATTCTGAATTGGATAAAAAAGTTAATATGGGAGTTGTACACTCAATCGGAGTCACAGAAAAGTCTAGAAAAGGAGATTTTTTTATGGAGCCTGCAATCGTAATTAAGGATCTCAAAAAATCGTTCGGAGACAAAAAAGTTCTCGATGGCATTTCCCTCTCGATTCCCAAAGGTACAATTTTTGGTCTACTTGGGCCTAATGGAGCTGGAAAAACAACCTCCCTCCGAATCCTGTCCTGCCTCATTGAGCCTACGTCAGGAGAAGTCACCATCCTCGGTCATCAAATCAGCAAGAATAAAGAAGAGATTCGCAAAAAAATTGGTTGTGTAACAGAATCTCCCGGGGTGTATGACAAGCTTTCTCTGTTGGACAACCTGGAATTCTTCGCCTCTTGCTACCAGATTCCCAAAGCCAAGCGTGCTTCACGCATTGAGTATTTGCTTCGCCAGTTCGATTTGTGGGACAGAAGAAACGATCCTGCTGGCAGATTGTCTAAAGGAATGAAACAAAAACTTTCGATTGTTTGCGCGATTTTACACGATCCAGAAGTGCTTTTCTTAGACGAGGTCACAGCCAATCTCGATCCTGTCAGCACTCGGAAGCTGAAAGATCTGATTCGCGAGTGGGCTGCCGCTGGAAAAACGATCATCTTTTGTTCACATATCCTGGCAGAAATTGATGAGTTATGTCATGAATTTGCCATCATTAAGGGTGAGGTGATTCGTTTAACTACCCCACAAAAGTTCCGCGAAGAGTGGACCACCTACAATGTGCTTCTTGATGTAGGATCGGATTCTCAAAAGTCAGAACAGATTATTAAAGCCGCCGAGGAAGTGGAGACGTATCAGCGCACCGAAGATCAGTTCCACCTGAGGGTAGCCAATCCGAAGACCTCGAACCCACAGCTGATCAAAAAGCTGGTCGCAGCGGATATTACCGTCAATTACATAGCCCCCATCTCCGTGTCACTAGAGGACTCCTATCTCAGCTTGTTGAATCAAGAAAAGGAGGCGATCTAGGATGCCGGGATTTGTTATTATCCGGGAATGGAAAGAGCTCTTCGCTGCCCGCTCCGTATTGATTACGAATCTTGCTGCACCATTCGTTATATTGGTTGTAGCTCTGATCACAACTGTATTTGCTCAAAACGGTAAGATGGAGTTCATCCTTGATCTAATGAAATTGACCAATCCCCTCCTTAACATGGCAGGTGAAGACGGTCATATTGCCATTGCCCGCTTCTATTTCCTCTTGTTCCTGATCGTACCGGCGATGATCCCCTTAACATTTGCCACGACGAGTATCATCATGGAAAAAATGACAGGAACATTGGAAAGCGTACTGGTCACCCCGATTTCCACCAAGGAGTTTTTGCTTGGTAAGGTCCTAGCTTACTCCTTGCCATCCATCGCTCTGACCTGGGTGGTCCAGCTAATCTTTCTAGGGTTCATCTTTGCAACCTTTGACAATGCTAGCGAGTATTTTTCCATCGTATTTATTCTCGCGATGCTCCTGCTCGTCCCATTTATTTCGATCATCAGCGTATCCATGAGCGTCATTGTTTCCTCCAAAGTTGACAATGTCGCAGCAGCCCAACAATTTGGTGCCATACTGGTTCTACCGATCATCGGACTTGCTGTCAGTCAGGTCATCTTCCTCTCCATGATGAGCAATCCGGTAATCTATCTGGGAATGGTCACGATTTGTGCGGTGGTTGCCCTGATCATGTTCCAGGTAAGTATTAAGGTGTTTGATCGTGAGCATATCATCAGCAAGTGGAAATAACCGAAAGTATGAAAAATAACCACCTTATGAAATCGTTGTTGTCACACGATTCCATAAGGTGGTTTTACTATTTGGGTAGTGTTTTTAGCCAATAATCGCTTTAAGGGTTTGGGTCATTGTGTGCCAGTCCTCTTCTTGCATGATCGTATCCAAAGGTCTCTTCAATTCCATGAGTACATCATCTACATAATGCTCACGTCTCATCCCCACGAGGACGCTGTGTACCTCTGGAGTAGCGCGCATCGTTCTAATCGCAGCTTGGCTGAGGTTATCTGTTGCCATTAAATACGGTTTCACCCTCGTCAGCTCTTTCGAGATATCCAGTGAACGCTGGTAGTCTTTGGGGGCGTAGTAGCTCTTCAAAGCTTCAGCTGTCTCCATGAGAGTTGCCTTGTAGGTATCCAGCCATTGCTGCGTCTGGTCGTCCAGGCCCTCATGTTTTTTAATCGTATTGCGAATATCTTCGATGACCGGCTCAAACAAGAAGCTTCTCACATTTTGCACATTTGTGGTAGAGTATAGCTTTTTCCAGTATTTGCGGAGTGTTGCTCCAGATGATATTTTTTTCTTCAGCTCTTTCACATCTTCTTTCTCCATTTTAAGTAATGGCAAGACGCGATAGACGATCTGATCCTCTACATCATCTACACGATTCAGACAATCCTTGATTTGACGAATGGCTTCTTTTTCGTCAATGACTGTGCTCTGATCTAGTTGGATGTTCGTCAGCCGGAAGATTTTTTCCTTCGCTGTCACATCTAGCGTCCGGTTGGTCATTACACCAAGTCCTTTTTCCTTGGCAAATAACAAGGCACTCTTGCCTTGCGCATGGCTTTTTTCCAGCATGGCACCGGATTCGAACATGTTCATTGGAAACTGGATGACGCGAAAATGGTGATTCGGCGTAATCTTTTCTGCAATCTCCCAGAGGGTATCTAGCGCAACAAAATCAAATTCCTTGACATTGCTTACAAACGAATTGGCACTGACTCCATAGCATTGAATCCGACCTGATTCTACTTCTTTCTCCAGATGTCGAAAAGCCTTCTCCATTCGCTCTAATAGTTCATCATACGCTTCCTGTTGTTTGATCTTTTTCATTTTTGCCCATAGTAAATACCACTCTGGATTGTGCAGCATGTAGCAATCAATCGTATCCACCTGCAGGCGCTGCAGACTGCGTGTCAGCTGGTCTTGAAGGTATTCTGGGTGGATACATATCGACATTCCATCATGTACCGTCGTGAAGTCTTGATACGGTTTGCCTTCCGCTGTCCTCTTCGTCGTCTCTTCGGAATCCTCGCCTTGGACGATACCAGCCTTGGACACGATTACAAGCTCTTCCCTCTTTATTTTTTCTTCACTTATTAGCTGCTTCAGCACATGACCGATGACTTTCTCAGCGCTACCATTTGTATACATACTACTCGTGTCAATCAGGTTAATTCCTTCGAGCAGTGCCTTACGGAGTGCCTGCTGGTACTGCTCATCTTGTTCATCAATCCGGTACGTTCCGAATCCAACCTGACTGATCCACACATCGAAGCTACCAAATTGTTGATAGAAAAGATGGGTATTGGCCTGTGCTAGGCGCTGTGTCCCCTCTCGTGTTGCTTTTCCTGTCATCATCCTATCCCCCTGTACCCAGCAAGATAATTTTGAAGAGTTGACCCGACAATCGAAAGGACTTGGTCCTGTTGAGAATGGATGAAAAAATGGTCCCCTTCCAGTATGTGCGTTTGAAAAGAAGCGTTCGTGTGATCTCGCCATGCTTCGAGATGGGTTACGGAAAAATCCGGGTCCTGCCAACCGCCAATGGCAGTAAGTCCGAACTCCAACGGTTGCTCGTCTTGATAGCGATACGTCTCGCATATCGTGAAATCAGCCCGAAGCGTAGGGAGAAGCATGTTTAGAATCTCCTTGTCCTCAAAAACTTCCTTTGGCGTGCCATTCATCGTTCGTACGCCCTCCAGAAACTCATTATCTGGGAGATGATGGATGGCTTCACCTGGATCTGGCAGATGCGGGGCATGGTATCCAGATGCAAACAGGTGCTGCGGCTTGAGGTTGTAATGTTTGCGTAAATATCTGGCCAGCTCAAAGCTGACCAGCGTTCCCATGCTATGTCCAAAAAAGGCAAACGGTCGATTCAGATAGGGAAGTAGCGCTTCTGCCAGATCACGAATCATTACAGACAAATCCGTGTAGCAAGGCTCTAAAAAGCGATTACTTCTCCCTGGCAGCTGCACAGGACAAACGCCAATCTGAACGGGCAGCTTTTTTTGCCAATCCCGATAAATACCAGCATGACCACCAGCATAGTGAAAGCAAAATAATAGCACTTCTGCCTCTGCTGTCATTTTTGCAGAAAGTAGCCATCGGTTCTGGGAAACGTACATCTTTTGCATAGGTATCCTCCTCGATATTACTTAGGGAACAATGCGAATTTTAGCGCCATCTTTTAATTGTGATTGTCCTTTGATAACTACCTTGTCTCCTGATTTCACTCCAGAGCCGATAAGCGTCTTCTCAATTCCTTTTGAAGCGATCGAGATTTCCTTCTCAGCTACTCTTTCACCATTCACGACGTAGGCTACCGATTTCCCATTTCGCTCAAGGATGGCATCTGTCGGTATGAGAATACCTGCTTGTCCTTTGATTGAAGACACTTCCGCCTTCATTCCAGGAAGTAGCGTACCTTTTGGGTTTGGCACTTCTATTTCCACAGGGAAAAGCTTAGATTGGTCAGAAGCCTTTAGTCCCACGTAGGTAATACTGCCTTTGACCTTGATATTTTGAGATGGAACCTGCAAATCTAGTTGTATTCCTTTTTGGAAGCTTGCCAACGCTTTTTCCGACACATTCACCTTCACAATCATCGGGTCAAGGTTAATTACCGTTGCAATAGGCTTTTGCGGGTTGATCGTATCGCCTTCTTGGACTTGGATGTCGGTGACAATGCCGTCTACTGTTGATTTGATCAGTGTGTTTTCCAACGCATTTCTGGAAATATCCACTTCAACCTTTCCTTGTTGAACATTTGCTTGCGTGACTCGTCCATTTTTATCGGCCGTATTCACTTGCGTCCGAGCATTAATTAAAGCGATTTGCGCCTGATCTAGCTGGCTTTGATACTGATTTTTTGCTTGGAGATATGCGTTTTCTGCATTCTCAAGCTCACTTTTGGACAATGCTTTCTCTTCAAACAGCTTTTTAGCGCGGTCGTAATTTGCTTGCGCCAGCGTCAATCCTTGTGCAATCGTGCGATTGGCATGCGCAAAGGTTTGCTCTGCCTGCTTCAGTTGACTATTTGCCAATTGACTGGACGTCCCCATTTTGTTCGTATGCTCTAGATTTGCGTTGGCCACTGCTAATGCCGCCTCAGCATGGCGCAGTTTCAATTGCGCTTCGGTTTGATCCAGCTTTCCGATGACTTGCCCTTTTTTTACTGTGTCCCCTTTTTTCACTAGGATTTGCGAGACGGTCCCGGTAGTTTTGCCGTAAATACCCACATCCGTGTTAGCGAATACCTCCGCCAGCAACCTGTCGGATTCTTTGAGTTCTCCTTCTATAACTTCCTCTACTTGAACATCAACGGAGTTCTCCACTTTAATGGTTTCAATCTCAGTTTTGGACTGGCTTTCGATTTGTGTTCTTCCTCCATTAGAATTGGTCTTTTCTGCGGATTGAGAATTGCATCCCGAGATGATCGCCAAGCCTAAAAGACATGTCACACCTGAGCTGATTAGCTTCGTCTTCTTCATTTTTAGTAAATTCCTCCCTCTGCCTTACCCAGACTTTTTCATATCGCGTAAACTTCTCAGCACGGAAATAAACATATCCTCACTTGGCTCGATCTCTGCTTCTTTGGTATCCGGGGCAAAAAACTCTTTTTTGATCCGATACAGTAATTCATACCCGATAGGAACCACGATTAAGGTCAGGATCGTCGAAGTAACAAGTCCACCAATGACCACAATCGCCAAGCTTTTGGTCATCAAGGCTCCTTCAGAAAAGCCGAGGTAAAGCGGCAAGAGCGCGCTGACTGTCGCAACTGCTGTCATAATAATGGGCCGTAATCGGGTAACGCCAGCTTCGACAACTGCCTCACGCATAGAAGTCCCTTCCAGTCTTCGATGCTGGATATTGTCCACATACACGATTGCATTGGTAACAACAATTCCGACCAGCATCAAAAAGCCGATAAGTGCCGTTATATCGAGAACGGTATCCGAAATGAACAGGCCAAATAATCCGCCGATCACAGCAAGTGGTAGGGACAGTAGAATCGCGAGTGGAGCTGTAGCATTGCCAAAAGTGATGAGCATGACAATATAGACGATAAAAATGGCTGCTCCAATGGCTAAGAGCATATCTTTAAAGCTTTTTTCCATGTCACTTGAGACACCTTCCGATGACAATGTAACTCCAGCAGGCAATTTTTCCGCTTGCAACATCGCAAACAGGAAATTACTCGCTCCTCCTTTGTTGTCGCTCGTGATATCTGCTGTAATTTGTACGAATTGTTTTTCCTCTTTGCGCATGATTTGTGATTGTACTTTTTCTTGGTCAATCTCGGCAAAGTCCACCAAACGCACTTGTTGCTTGCTTGGCGTTTGAATGTAGATATTGTTCAGTTCCTCTAGCGATTTCGCATGGTTTTCACCGAGTCCAAAGAAAAGACTATAGTCTTTGTCGTCGACTTTGATTTTGCCAATTTGGGTATCCGAGACTAGGAGGTTGACCTCTTGAGCCACCTGTACAGGGGAAACTCCCAGCTCCGAGGCTTTGTCTCTATCGACTTTGATGACAACTTCATTTTTGAAATCGTTCAAATTGTCCTTCACGTTGGTCAACAGAGGACTTACTTTCAAGTTGGATTTGACAATTTCGCTTGCCTCTTTCAAACGATCCAGATCTGGCCCGTACAGGATTACCTTGAATTTGTTGGTATCGCTGCTACCAGGTTTAGTCAAGGCCATTTCAGATCCTAGTGGAATCATTGGTTTGACGATTCCCTCAAATTTCTTGATGGTTTGGTCGAGATTCACATCTGGCCCTGTTTTGATTATTAAGAGGGCTTGGTTCGATTGGCGTATTTCCGCTTCATTTTCAGAGCCAAGATTGATTTCTATGTACTCTACTTCAGGCTGCTCCAGCAATTTACTTTCGACCTGGGCAACCGTTTGATCGAGACCATCTAGTTGAGTACCTTTTGGCATAGTTACTTGCGCGAATATGAACTTCGCTTCCGGATCAGGAAACAATCCGTATTTCATATACGGGAGAAGCGCTAGACTTGCGATAAATAGAACGAGTGACAGAAATCCGACAGCGGGCTTGCGGTTGAGTGCCCAGTGAAGTAACTTCCTGTACGTATTAGAACCTTTCCCATGTTCATATTCCTTGATATTGTGGTCTTTTAGGATCAGCAGCTTCGCTAACAGTGGAACAATCGTCACGGCTACTAATAGTGAGGCAAACAACGAGCAGACGACGGTTAGTGCAAATGGGCGGAATACTTCTCCGATCATCCCTCCAACAAACACAATGGGTAAAAATACAGCAGTTGTCGTAAAAGTCGATGAGGTAATTGCATGTAGCACTTCGTGGGTGGCAATTTGAATCAAGTTTTCCTTACGCTCTTTGTTCAATTGCAAATGACGGAAAATATTCTCGATGACGACGATACTGTCATCCACTACTCGTCCTACAGCCACTGCCATCCCAAACAGTGTGATCATATTGAGAGTAATGCCCATCCAGGACATGAAGATCATACTTACTAGGATAGATGTTGGGATAGAGACTAGGACGATGAGGGTTGCATTCACATGACGCAAAAACAGCAAGATAACTACAGAAGCCATAATAGCTCCGAGCAAGCCTTCCTTGAGCATGCCGTTAATCGAATTCTTGATATCGACAGAGGTGTCATAAATCGTGGTAAAGGTTAAGTCCGGGTACTCTTCTTTTAATAGGGATAGTTTTTCATTGATGGCATCACCGGTTTCTACCGCATTGGCGTCACGAGTTTTGTAAATATTGATGTTAATTCCATTCTGGCCGTTAAAGCGGCTGATCGAATTAATGACCTGATCAAAATTGACTTCTGCGATATCGCCAAGCCTGACGTAGGTAAGCCCATTTTTGGGGTCACTTGGGAGGAATATCTTGGTGTTACGGATATCTTCCACATTGAGGTAACGGCTCACCACGCGAATGACGCGCTCTTCCCCATCCTCGGTGATCGCACCGATTGGCAGAGCTACGTGATTGTCTAGTAAAAGCTGTTTCAACTGCAACGGAGAGATTCCGTAGTAGTTAAGCGCATCTACATTTGGCAGGATTTTCATTTCTTTGAATTGTCCGCCTATTGTCGATACTTTATCAACACTTTCAATACCTTCTAACTCTTTGAGCAGTGTTTCTTTCACATCGTTGTCAAAATGATCAAGTCCACTCTCCTTATCCTGTCCTGTCACAAACAGATAATAGACGGGTTGGTTGCTGAAGCCCTGAATCATCACTTGCGGTCTGCTTACTTTGCTAGGAAGCGCGATACTGGAAATTTTTCTTTCCAGCTCGTTCCTGACAGCTTGTACATCTGAACCAGTCTCCAAGTAGACCTGTAGCGTGGAACTATTGTTGCTTGAGTATGACTCCACTGCCTTAACGCCTGTTACATGCCCAATTTCCCGTTCCAATGGCTTCGTTACATCATCGAGAACATCTTCTGGTGATGCATCCGGATAAGTAGTATTGACTAGAAGCACAGGGAAAGTGACATCTGGCATGTTCTCTACCTTGAGAGACATGGCGGCAATGATCCCACTGACTACGACTAGCAGGCTCATAATAATAATAGCTGTTGAGTTTCTGAGAGAAAAATTCGTTAGAAAACGCAAGGCATGCCCCCCTTATTCCTAATAAATTCCATTCTCTATATTACCCCTCATTTTTTTGGTATTCAATAAATTTCCATAAAAATTAAAATTTGTTTTTCATTCCGCTTTTTTACGAAACAAGAAAGAAGACCAAAAACCCCTTGCGACGGAGTTTTTGATCTACTTACTCGAATAATCTCTCGAAATGTAAAGAATTTGTATGTTTCTACACACAACGGAATCGTGTGGGAAGCGGTCTTATTTAATAAAACCATGAAGGATGATATCCCCTATCGCGTGAGCAATCATTGCGTACTCCAGCCCACGCTTCCAATAGAGGTAACCGAATAATATTCCTGCCACCCCGTTAAGGGCAATCGTGCGAATGAACAACAGTGGGGTAATCTCACCGAAATAGACATTTGCCGCAGGGAGATGACCAAGCCCAAATATAAGGGCTGCCCCAATAATGCCTGCCCAATACATCCAGGGCTTAGGGGAGGCTTTACGCCCGAATAACTTGCTCAAAATCCACACGATCATTGTCATCATGAACAAGCGAACCATGACTTCCTCGTATACTCCGCCTTGAATGGATGTCAGGATACCTGCCCAAAACGACACTTCTACGTCTTGGGCTTTTTCCGCCAAGATTGGCAGTAATGGTTGGAAAACAGCGAGTTCCAGTATGAGGAGAAGACCTGTCGCTGCCAATCCAAAGATGACTGCCTGGATGATTCCCTTTTTGTTGAAGGATTCTCCACCCGTTTTATATAGCCACTTCCGAATGACAGGGGCATCCAGCCCCACTTTGGTTGCAAAGGTCAATCCAATCCACGAAAACAAAAATGCCATGATGCTTCCTTGCAAGACGAAAATTGACATTGCAACCGGTATCGGGAGAGGTATCATTGCTAATGCATCCCCACCAATTGCCAGCATATAGGGAATAGCTGCGATAAAACCAATAGCGCTCACCAATGATAACAGAATTGCTATTTTCAAGTTTTTCATTCTACTTTCCCCTTCCTGTTCTTTTGTAATAGTAGTGGCTGCTTCCGAAAGAAATCAAAATCGTCACCAATACAATGATTAACATCAGGACATAATGAATGGTTGTTGGTAAAAATGAGGTGAGCATGATGAGGATTCCTCCGATGAAGAACACACGGGAACTCAATAGGTGGGTATTTTTCCAGACCTCTTCACTAGCGAGTGACCATGGCGTGCGTATCCCAATCAGATAGTTATGTCGAAAACGAGGCATAAAATTCCCTATCGTTACAAAGAGAATTCCTAAAATAAGCGTGACGAAAATCCCAATATTTAACATATACCCATATCCATATGCGATTATCACGCCATGGATGACGAGAAGTACGATCATTAATGTATTCAAGATTGTATCGTGACTGCTTTGGAACTTTTGGTAATACTGTTTTTGACTGCGAACAGCCACGAAAATAAACAGCATCACGACCGGAATAAAGGATACTCCCACAAGCTTAGGGGCAAAACCATTCGGTTCGCCATTTGGTCCCCAATGAATTACCATCTGATCTGGCATGGAGGGATAACAAATGACGCCCAGGACAACACTGATGAAAAAAAATAAAATAGACAAATTCGATTTATTCATGTGATTACCTCACTTTCTAATGGAATTGGATAAACCATTTTAATAAGTCTTGAAAAACGGTCGTATTAAGTGAGTAATAGATGTTTTGCCCTTTTCGTTCGTCGTAAACCATTTGTGCCTGTTTCAACAAACTGAGGTGGTGGGAGATGCTGGGCTTTGTCATTTGAAAATGATCGGCTATTTCTCCAGCCGTCATATCTTTCTCCCTCAACAGGTCAAGAATTTTTCTTCTTGTGGGATCAGAGAGTGCCTTAAATGCGTAATTCATTGACATAATCAATCCATCCTACTTTCATCCATCATTTTTAGATATTTAGGAATTTATCTAAATATCGCGTTTAGAAATGCCTTGTGCCAGCTCGTAAGTCACCACTGGATGGAGGGAGTTTTAGGATATTCGTGTAGTTTAGGATTTCTAGAGGTTGCGTTATGTTGCTTTGTGAATCGTTCATCCACATATCAATTCTACCATAAATTCAAAATTCCTCCAATACCTTGCACATTTTGCAAGCATACAATTTATCCCAACTTATACGCACAATTACATTTAATTACACTTTCACTGAATATTCAAGTCTCTTTTTATAGGCTATTATTCGAAGTATGTATAATGTCGAGTGACATAAGCCTTTTCTAGCAACACGCAATCAGTATTCTTGTTTGTATCACTCGACACATGAGCACAACTTGTCAATTATGATTCGAAGCGTGAATATCTAAAAGTATGCCAAATTTCATTATCATCCTTAATGGTTAGATAGATTTGCCCCGCTCCATAATCAGCCATGGCTACGTATACTTTTCCAGCGGTATAATCGCCTACATATTTACCATAATAATCGCTATCAAATGTTAAACTTCTTCCCGATATTTCAAAGGTTACCGATGTCCCTGTCGCTGCTATACATTTGACATTTACTTTATCTACTGCTGGTTGTTGATAGGTTTGATCATTTTGAGTTTGCATTGGGCTTTGCTGTCTAACAACTTCTAAATCCTTTTTTAATGAGTCATTCTTTTTCGCACATGCTGACAAGGCTTCTTGTACTTCCGCCAGCCGTCGCTCTAGTCTGGCAATGTGTCTCAGTAATTCGTAATCGTTGTAGTGTCTGCCTTCTCCTGCCGAAATTGGATAATAACCCTCTTGTGGATACCACCCGTACATAAATTCCCTCCTCCATTGGCTTTGATACACTTTACGTTATGGATTTCCCGCCTATTTGTTCGCCTATTTTACCATAAATTGGTTTTTCGCTGACTCCACGAAATGAAACAGCGGCCACCTAAGACCTGAAAATCAAGTCTTAGACTGACCGCTGTTTTTATTAAACGAACGTTCCCGTTAGGTCCATGTCATAACCCAAGGAATTGGTGAGACCCCTTTGTGCTAATTTATCGCTTATCCATTTCCACTCCGTATTTATTGAAGATGGCCGAGTATTTATTCTCGAATATGGTCCATCGCTTTTCTGTTCCGTACTTTTCCTGCAAAGCCTTCCAATAATGTTTTGCCGTTCCTACATCATTGGATTGTAAGAGCAAATGAAAGCTCTCTTCGCTTAGATGTAAAAATGGACCTGACGTGTAATAATCAACAATGGATCTGGCACTGGTCATAGTATCATAGAAATGAATAACATCATCTAATCCACTTAGCAACGTTTTTCTTAAATCATCCATATTCGTATCAGGAGTGATTGAAAATCGGTCTGGAACAGACTCAACAATTTCTCCAATTCTTGCTCTGAAGTGACACTCCGCTTCTTGAGGTGCTGTTAGAATCTCTCTCGATTGTATTTGTGCCAACTCCGCTGCATAAATACCACAGTTCACATAAAACATTACATTGTCCGCTGTATTGCCAGCAGCTTTTTGGAAGTTGAACATGTAGATGAGGTTTTCTGTCTTAGTGAAATTCAAATTCTTCTTTGCGAAGCCACACTTAGAAAGGAACGGCTTTACGTCCTGTTTAATCATATCGGTAAAGATCTGCTGCAACATGATCCCTCCTAGTAGTTTAAGATAGATTTTTTGTTATGTCGTACATCCGCCAAAAATCAGGAACGCTTACGCCAAGGCCAAGCTAGGTCGAGCAGGGCAGCGACGGTAGCTCCCGCAGTGTACCGTACAAGGTCCGCCGTCAAAAAGCCTTTTCCTAATACTAACGCCCCAATAGTTGTCCCCCGGAGGTAATTGATCCAACCAGCCTGATACAATTGGCTGGCCTCGATCGCAAAGCAAAACGCGAGGCTGCACCACAACGCGAAAGAAATCTTTTTATGAGCATAACAAGTGCGAAAACCGAAGTAGATCATGCACGCCCATAATGCATCGCCAAAATGCTCAGCTACAAAGACAGGCAACACATCGGCGTACGCTCTGGACCCTAAGCCCAAAGCCATGACAACAAAAACGGCCACGAAATAGGCGAGCCTGTCTCTCCATCGACTCGCGGAGCACTTGCTACATGTATTCATAGGTATCGTTCGGTCGTACTTCCATTCGGCTTTGTGCATACACCATCAATCTTCCTCTTTTATGTATCAATTTTGAGCTTTCCCGGGTAGCAAAGCGGTGCCTATCCCCAGTTTCTTTCTATTAAACTGCCTTTACAGAGAGAGTAATCTAAATCTATTTTTTCACAGTCTAACACTTTCATATTGAATCTAAAACATTATTTTCAGCTTGAAAAGCTAGGATTAGAGAAACAGATAAAAACAGATCACTGAATGGTATCTATGCCAATCAAGTGATCTGTTTTATGATGTTGAGCTATTTCCGCCAAAAAGTTGAACAGTCTGCCTTATCCAAGATATTAAATTCGATCATTTTCTCAAGGAATGAGAAATCAACCGGCTTATCCCACCGGATACGTACCAACTCTTTGGTGTGATCATAGCCAGCCTGTACAATTTCATCAGAAAAACGAGTAATCCCTACCCTTTCTGGGGAAACAGCCAAATGATGTTTGGCTACGCTAAAGCCAATAATAAATGTGCCGTGATCGGTAAACATAGGCTGATTCCACGCAATTTTTGGCATTAAATTTGGAAACTTCTTAGTTACCCAACCCAACCACAAACTAATTTCTTCACTACTTTTGCTCCTGTACTTAAAACTTCATGAAAGTAATCGTAAATCTTGTAAAGCTGTCTTTCTCACTCTCCACTTTAATCAAGGCATGATGTGCTTCGATAATGGCTTTGACTAGCGCCAATCCAATACCTGTCGAATCATGCTTTTTAGAGCCTGTTGCTTTGTAAAATCGATCAAAAATATGGGACAATTCCTCAAGTGCAATTCCTTCTCCAAAGTCTTGAATCACCAACTCCGTATAGATCGGCGTATCTTTTACTTGAATCATGATTGTACTGCTGGGTTTGGAATGCTCGATCGCATTCTTCAGCAGGTTCAACAAAGCTTCCTGCATCCATAGTTTATCGTGGGCAACGACGATTTCCTTCGGCGCATCCCAGTCAATCGTTATATGCTTATCACTGATCATGCTTGTCAAGCGATCCAAAACTTCCTCGATCGTCTCCACCAAATTGGCTGGCTCTTTATCAAATGAAATAGCTCTGGCGTCGATTTTCGCTACTTTTAACAAATTTTGAATTAAGACATTCATTCTAGCGATTTGAACCTCATTATTTTGCAGGAGTTGAACTTGCTGCTGACGAGGCAACTCTGCATTCAACAACATTTCATTGTAGATGGATATCGTTGAAAGAGGCGTTTTTAATTGATGGGAGATATCTTGTAGCATTTGTGCTAAAAACTCTTTCTCTTCCAGAAGATCCTGCATGCTTTTTCGAATAATATCTTTCATGGAACGAAAGGAAGCCGCTAGTTTAGCGAGATCCCCCTCTTTATTTTCATTGATGACTACCATGTAGTCCCCATCGATTATTTTTTTAGCTGCGGAAGTAAGTTGTCTAATTTTATGGAAGACCATCTTGTATTGCATATAGCTTGCCCCAAGCAGTATCAATCCGAAACAAATCAATCCCCAATAAATCAAATGATTATGGCTGGAAATATGTTTATTCAAAAGGGGAAACAGCTCTGATTCCAAATTTTCATATAATCCATACTGTCTAAAGATATCTCTTCCTTTTTCCTGATACTCACTTGAATTAGATGCGTGACTTGTTAAGACTTTCATAATTTCCGCTTCATTCTCGGGATTTTGTTCAACCAATCTAGCTGTAATCTCACCCCAGGTTGTAATGGAGTCGCTTTTCAAAGCATCATAAAACAGTTGATGTGCAATAAACTGGTAAATGGTAAATAGTGATAACAGAACGGTCAGTATCGTCATATTCCTTTTCAATTCGGTATTCTTCATCATCTTACTCTCTACTCACATCCTTATTCCAACGGTAACCCAATCCTCTTTGGGTGACGATAAACTGCGGATTTTTGGGGTCATCTTCCACTTTATCTCTTAGACGCTTAATGTATACAGATAGCGTATTTTCATCAAAAAAAACATCTTCTACTTCTGATATTTTCATCAGGAGATCATCTCTTTTTAGTGCTTTATGGGCGTTCATCATGAAAGTTAGCAGAAGCTTGTATTCAAGATTGGTTAATGGAATGCTTTCCTGATTTTTATAAGCCTTGACGAGATTCGTATCTATTTTTATATTTTCAGATGCTAAGGAAATGGAGGCGGTTTCCAATCTCCCACGTTTGCGCAATTGTACTTTCACTCTGGACATGAATTCCTTGACTCGGAAAGGCTTCGTTATATAATCGTCCCCGCCAATATCCAGGCCCATTACTACATTTGCTTCTTCATCCAAGGCCGTTAAGAAAATAATAACCGATGAATCATTTTGTTTTTTGAAATGCAGGCATAAATCATAGCCGTTTCCATCTGGAAGGCCGACATCTAGGATAGCCAAATCAAAAATATGTTGATCAAACTGGTGTTTCGCTTCTTTTACACTAGAGGCTCTGACCACCTCATAGCCTTCATTTTTCAATGAGAACTCGATGGCTAGACCAAGTGCCTCATCATCTTCTACAAGCAATATTTTATGCAAGGTTGTCCTCTCCCTATCCTCATTCCATTTCAGCCATCGACCAATCGGAATAGCCCGACTATAAAATAGCCAGGCCCATTCTATTATTGTTCCCTGATCACATCGATAATATTGTCTTTTTGAATTTTTCTCAGTGGTAATAGAACAGATAAAAAGCTGATGATCAAAGCTGAAACAAACGTAATGAGACAAGCTTCGTAGGGGATCGTCCATTCGACCCTCAAGACACCGGAAGCCGCCAAATAGATAATATAAGAAAGTATACAACCGAAAAAGATCCCTTGCAAACTTCCAGAAAAACCATATATCAGCGCTTCATAGATGATCATTTTTTTCAAATCCCTTTGTGACATACCTATGGATTTTAACGCAGCCAGTTCTTTTCGTCTGATGATGATGCTGATCGTAATCGTATTGAGGATATTGAGACTGCCAATCAAAGAAATGACGGTGATAAAACTGTATACCAGCACCTTTATGACGAGCTCCGAATCTTTCTTCACTTTATTTTCATCGGTGTAATTCGCAATGGAAATGGCGTGTTTTTTTCCAACAGACTCCTCGATGTGAGCAACAGTTGCAAGAGATTGAGTCTTATCCTTCAAATCGATTTCAAAATGGAGGTCCTCTTCCTTCACTCCGGATACATTTTCAACCGACTTCAAAAGCTCCAAAATTTGCTGTCTTTCAGCAGAAGAATCATCATGATCTTGTTTCAGATAGATGGATAGATCTGATTTCGTCGATAAATCTTTTACATATTTGGATGCAAATGCGATATCCATCAAAGACGAGAAAGTAATAAACAATACACTGGAAATAATGATGGATAGGATCGTAATGGTATAACGATTTTTATTTCTTTTGACATTCTTCAAGGCCAGGCTCAAGGGAAAAGATAACGGCTTTTTCAACACGTTATTCTTGTGTTTTTGGATCGCCTCTTTTTTAATGGATAACCTGCTGCTGATTGCCAGCAGTGGGGATATTCTGCCCGCAAAAAAAGCTGGGTAATAACTGGACGCTAGTACGGCCGTCAGCGTAATGATCGAACTGATGAATAAAATCCGCCAATCGATATGAAAGAACGAAACACCTTCACCATCTTCTAAAATGATGGCGAAAATGGATTGGAGAGCAGCAACCGCCACTATACTACATACAAGTCCAACCGGTATGGCGATGACAGCAAGCACGGCTGCTTCCCTCATCACGATTTGTCTAATTTGCTTTCGCGTAGCACCGATGCTTCGGAGCAAGCCGAACTGCTTCATCCGTTCTACGACGCTGATTTGAAAAGCGTTGTATATCACAACAACTGTCGCGATCACAACAATACTGACGACGATGACGAGCACGGCCAAAATCGATTGATTCGATCCCGGTTTCAAAGCCCTAATCATTTCCTCATTGATATCCAGATTCTTGTCTTTCGTAAGTGATTTTATCTCATCTACAACCGCTTTAAAGTCCGCCTTCTCGTTTATTTCGGCTAAGATCCTACCCTCTCCGATAGCAAAATCATGTTTATAGGTTAGTAAACGTCCCACTTTATTTATCTGAGTGAACGCCCGATTATCCAGTAAACCAACCAGTTGATAGGTTTGACCATCCAATTCAAATGATTCGCCGATCTGAAGACCCTTTTTCAAATAAGGAAGCGTCCATGAATCGACAGCTGCTTCATGCTCATTGGCTGGTAATCTGCCATCAGCAAGACTGTAGGTTAAAAACTCCAATGCGCTATGATCAGCGAAATTCTTTTGAACAGAAACATCTCCATTTCCAACCGGAACGATTCCGCCCTGAGACATCAAGCCATACGATGCTATTTGTGGATTATATTTGATTTTGTTTAATAGCGCTTCATCGTAATTTGAAATACCGAGATGAAAAGAAAACCCGTTTATCTTCTTGATGTTCTCAATTTGGGATAGCTGTGATCCTTTCATAAAAAGGCCGACTGTGGAAATTAACGCTACAGAGAGTATGATTCCGATCAAAGTCAAAATCGTTCGTTTCATATTCCCCTTTAAATACTTGCTGCTTAATTGTTTATAACTGCTGATCAAAATCATTCTCCTCCAGTCTTTTGGCTAATTCGCAGCAAGCCGTTGATCTGAAATGATCGTACCGTCTTCTATCGTGATGATCCGGTCAGAAGCCGAAGCAATCGCGAGATCGTGAGTAATCAATACAATGGTTTGATTGTATTTTCTAGCAGTCAATCGTAATAAATCTATGACTTCCTTCGTATTTCGTGTATCCAGATTCCCAGTGGGCTCATCCGCCAAAATCAAATGCGGCCGATTCATTAAGGCTCTGCCGATGGAGACCCGTTGCTGTTGACCGCCCGATAATTCGGAAGGCAAGTGGTCTTTCCGTTCATGGAGCCCCAGGATTTCAATAAGCTCATCCAGATACGTCATATCTATCGGTTCGTCATCCAATAACATAGGCAACGCGATATTTTCCTGGACATTCAATACGGGGATCAAATTAAAGAACTGAAAAATAAACCCGACTTTTCTTCTTCTAAATATCGAAAGCTCATCATCTGTATACTCGTAAATATTATGATCCCCAATCAATACTTGTCCTGAAGTTGGACGATCCAACCCGCCTAAAATATGCAGCAGTGTACTTTTACCAGAGCCGGAAACACCAACGATGGAAACAAACTCTCCTTGCTGAATCGAAAGGTGAATCCCTTTTAACGCATCTACCTTGCTATTTCCTTCCCCATAACTTTTTACTACGTTTTCCATTCGTACAACTTCCATACAACTCACCCTCTCATGACCCAAACTCAATCTTGTACGTCTACGAAGTTTACTTTGTCTTCACTATTTGCGTATACGTTCCCGATTTCTTGTAAGACTTGGTTCACCTGATCTTTCTTCTTATAATCGAAGCTGCGATTTTCAAACTGGATCAAGGAGAGCGTTGACTCTGCTTCGGTTAATTGGTTGTAAGTCTGTTCGTCAACAATAACAAGGTCCGCTTGTGGTATATACCCGATCCACATCTGATGGTTTACATACTCTACAGGTACCATCTTGCCGTTCAAATCGATTTGGTTATTCTTCATGTCTGCATCACTTGAAGAGTAATACAGATTTTGACCATTCGATAATTGTTTTATGCTGGTAACAGGGTCTGAAATAATGGACGTGCTGTCTGGATCTTGTCTGGCTCTGAGAATCCCCTTCTTGACGAATTGCTCAGCTGTGGATCGAGTAACAACCGAATATTTGATCTCTCTCGTTTCAAATTCTTGACCCGTTTCTTTCTGATCTTGCTCTGTCCGTTTCGTCTTTTTTATCGTTGTAACCAATTTCATTTTGTAGTCCATCGCTTGTTTGGTGTTATCTTTATACAACTCTTTGACCTTATTCGCATCTTTTTCTGTGCCGATTACGAGTACGCCATCGACCGCTTGTGATGGACCTTCTACAAATCGTTTTACTCCGAATCCAATCCCTGCAAAAAGGACAATAACCAATAAGAAACCTATTACTTTTTTCATCTTATCTGCTCCCTTATAAACTATTTATGTCTGGATTATAAACGAGACTTTCATGCAATTGAATGACTCTTGTCTAACGATTTTGACCTTCTTTCTTACAATTTAGTAAGAATGGTGCGTCTTCTCACGCAGGGTAAATACAAAAAGGACTGCTTCACTGGCACAAGCAGCCGAAGCAGTCCTTTCTCTTATACAGATGTTGTTGTGCTTTCTTCTCGTTCAAGTAATACATTTCTCATTTCCTGCGTCACCGCTGGTCCCAGAGGCAAGACGAAGTTAGGCTGCGTGGTGCCAGATGCTACTTCATAAGCCATAGCTTCTACTGGATTCACAACGATGTGACCGTCCTCTCGAAGCTGATTTACATTGCGCTGAACCGCTTTTTTCGTCCACATTAGGCGATTCATATTTGGAAAAAACATAACGGGTTTTGGATGAGCAAGAATAGTGGAGGTTAGCAAGTTTGGGGCAATTCCGTTAGCAGCTTGTCCAATTACATTCGCCGTCGCTGGCAAAACAACGAACAGATCTGCCCAACGTGCTAACTCAACGTGGTTCATTTTTTTCTCAAGACCAGGCTCTTCATCAATAAATATCTCGTCACAGTAAAACAAAATCGTAGACGGCGGGATCAGCGTTGCGGCCTGTTCTGTCATCACTACTTTTACCTCTTTGAACAGGGCTCGAAACATACTAAGATAAGCAGACGCACCTATAACGGCAATCGAGCCTGATATACCGACCAAAAGTTTCTTCTCCTTCAGAAATGGATCGTGTGTCATCTCTCGATTTCTCCTCTTTTAGGCCAACAGGAATGACTGATCCCATAGTGGCTCTTGACTACTGCTTGCAGAAAGGAGGGCAAGACCAATACCGGCTGCACCTTCAAGTGCACCTGCCTTATTGAGTCCTACTTTTCCATCACCATTTGGTTCTATATCTTGATAACCAAAAGGAAGCGACGGATTAAAATTATCTACTAGGCACTTAGTTAAATACTCGATATGTGATTGATAGCGTTCGTCATCTGTAGTCGTTGCCATTCTAAGCGTCATTTGCAAAAGTCCTGCTTTTCCATGACAAAACGTATCTGCATACAGATTCCAATCGCTTTCTGATCTCTTGAAAACATCATCGTAAGCTTGAATGGCAAGATTACAATAGGATGAATCTTGCAGAGCTTCACCCGCTAGATAGAGTGAACGAGCTACTCCTGGCGTACCATAGCACCATGCATCACGTCTAAACGGCTGTTGGGATAGCATTTCTTCCCCTAGCTCTTCTTCTAATTTCACTCTACCTCTCCACATAATCCCGCAAGCGTCCTTTTCCTTCCACCGCACCAACCAGTCAGCGATGCTTCGTATTGCCTCCCTCTGACCAGGTACTTCTACGCCTTCTCTCAAAGCAAGTGATAATAAGGCTAATGGTCCAGGAATCCCATGAGCAAGACCTACGTTAAAATTTCCTTTCGGATACATCTCTTTATCAATGTCTAAATATTGCATCTCCTGAGTCAAGTACCACCCTGGTATTTTTCTACCATCTTCATAATCTCTAGGCTGGCTTATATATACGAGATATCGCAAAACATCCTGTAAGGCGGCATGAAGAACATCGATTTGCTTACTTGCCAGTAAATATCGTCCAATGCCTGCTACACCTTGAATAGCATCATAGATATGAGGATTACTTCCTCCTCTTTTTTTATCAAGGACATACTCGTCTTCAATAATGACCGCTGTTCGTGTAGCGAGCAATTGATCCAGTTGTCCAAGAAAGCGTTGATAATGCTCTCGATTGCGTGAAGCTACTAGCGTAGCAAAGCAAATACCTGCTACTCCACCACACATGGACTCACTTGAAATCCCTACTGCCTTAATTTTTTCTTGAAGAGCAAGGAGATGTTCATGAGCAACGATATTCCAACCTTGATCAGGGAAATGTCTATCCAACTCAGCAAAAAAGAGTATCGTACCTGGGTATCCGTGAGAAAGAGTAGTAGCCCCCCAAGGATGTTGATGAATCGGTCCTGCGACACTTATGTTATCTTTATCCATTACGACCTTTTCTACCTGAATCGGATCTCGCAAATACGCAGCTACCTTGAGTGCAGTAGATAAAGCCTTTGTTCTTAACTCTTCATCTTTAATCCCTTTCCATGCATGCTTAGTTGTTACCACTGCTTTATTTGTCTCCATACTTTCCCTCTCTCTTTTACATTTGTCCGACCATCTGTCTTGTCGATTCGTCCGTTTCTTCCAGATAAAAAGAAGCCTGCATATGAAAAAGAGATGCATAAACGCCGTCTACTGCTAGTAGGTCCTTATGCGTCCCCGCTTCAATGATCTCTCCTTGTTTTAGGACAAGAATCTGATTGGCATATCGAACAGTTGAAAATCGATGGGAAATAAATAATCCCATCTTATTCTGGGGCAATTCACGGAACCGAGTGAATACTTCTTGCTCTGCTTGAGGGTCTAGAGCTGCTGTCGGCTCGTCAAGTATGTATAAATCCGCATCGCGCATGTAAGCGCGGGAGATGGCAATACGCTGCCACTGCCCCCCCGAAATCTGATACCCCTCCGCAAACCATTTGCCAAGCTGTGTATGGAATTGTTGCGGAAAACGTTTAATCATCTCATCTGCTCCAGCCTGTTTGCTTGCCTCGATAATGGCTGCTTCATCATCAGCTTTTAGATAGTTACCAAAGCCAATGTTTTCGTTGACTGACATCTCATATTTAATAAAATCTTGGAACAAGGCGCTTATTTTTTGGCGCCATTCGTTCTCCTCATAATGGTAAATCGGCTTACCATTAAACAAAATTTCTCCCTCTGTTGGTTGATACAATTGCGTAATTAATTTTACGATTGTCGATTTTCCCGAACCATTCTCTCCTACTAACGCCATCGTTTCTCCTGGACGAATGGCGAAACTTACATTACGTAGCGCGTAAGCATCGACACCTTGATATTTGAACGAGACATTGCGAAACTCTAAACCAGACGCATTCTTCTCACAAGGATCGCTTTCGGCAATTGCTAATTTTTTCTCATCTGGCACAGCTAAAAATGTAAATAACTGACTAATGTACAGATTGTTTTGATACATGTTGAAAATCGTTTGCATAAGATCTGTGGAGGTTGTTTGGGTGTAAGATATCGCTTGGATAAAAGCAATTAAGCTGCCAACTGCAATCGTTCCTAACATCGTTTCCCATACTACATACGACTGCATCGATACGACAGCAAGGAGTGACAGGGCCTGAAACCCAAGCGCCACCTTTGTCCTTTTTATCACCATTGCTTTGTCCTGCTGAAAAAATCGCTCGTAATATTTACGATATCTATCGACCAGAAATGGGCCTAGCTGAAAGGTTTTTAGCTCTTTTACTGATGTATCGCTGGTCAATAAATGCATCAGGTAATATTGCTTACGACGATCAGAAGCGCGGTTGTGGTCAATCATGAATTCCTCTTGTCCTAATCGAATAAAAGAGAAAGTAGAACAGATAGGTAGCAAGAGCAATATAAGTGCTAGCCACCACTTCCAAGTGATCAGCATAGCGGAAACAGATAGTAGCACAATCACATTACTAATAATACTTATCACCTGTTGAAATAACTGATAAGGGCGAAACGTGGAATCTTGCTTTGCCCGTTGAAGCTGGTCGTAAATTCCTGCATCTTCAAAACTGGAATAAGGAAGTCGCGTAGCTTTTTTCATAATCAAAAGGTTTACATGATTGGCTAACAGTTCTTGATACAACGTTTTGTAGACCAGGTCAATATGTTTGAGAGTATCGCGGATCACGGCTAGGAACGCGAAAAGACCAAACGCGATGAAAAGCGGAACGATTCCCCCACCCGCTGAGATGGCTACTGCCGCATTAATTAATGATTGCGTGGCAATAATCACTCCTACAGGTATCAGGCTACTTATAATCGTCAATATCATAACAATCACAAAGTAGCGAGGATTTGTTTGATACAGTAAACGAAAAACACTTGGCCAATGAGAGAAGGAAGCAAATACGTTTCGAATCGTTTCTAATCGATTGCTGTTTGCCTTAATTGGAGTCACCAGCATTCTCCCTCCAGTGAAGCTGGCTGTGTAAAGTATGGCGTACAAAGGCCATCGCTTTATCTTCCATCTCTCGCCTTACTCCAAATAAGCGATTGCAATGCAAATGGATCAAGCTACCCATGATCATCGATGGGGAACTCCACAGCGAATGGTTTTGTTCACCCTCTGCTACAAGCCTTCCGAAATCCTGCAATACATCCACTCTCAAGGCCATCGCTTCACGAATGGCTTCCCCACTCGGATGACTACGCAATCCTTGCCAATTGTTCCGCGGATCAGCGAGCATAAGCAATGGTTTCCGCCATTTTCGAAACTCTTCTCTCTGGGCATCCTTTTTCACACGCATTTCCATCCAAGCCAGTTGCTGTTCAAAACTAAGTCCGAATCTAGTCATTATGTCAATGATACTAATCGTTGCCAAAACATAGTCAGGTAGATTCGTTTGATGCAACCGCAACAATCTCAAAAGATTCGCAGTCGTCTGGCTATCTTTAGCAAATACTCGCTCCGCATCAGCCATGATTGATGGTCCACCGTATCTTTCTACTTCGCGATCATACGTATCAATTACCATTCTTTGAATAAATCCTTCTCGCTGACATTCTTGAATCCAAGGGTAAAGTTCTGGAAAAATCTCCTTCATAAGCTTCTCAGGCTTACCGTGAAAACGGAGGCGAATATGATGATCAGGGTCTATATATCGCATGAAAAACCATTCATCTGCTACTCCTTTTTTAACCATGGAATCCGCAAATGCATGGATCTGATCAACGATAAATTCATCCTGTCTCTGGTGGCCCCCATACAGTTTTAAAAACAGCCAATCACTTCCAGGGAGTTTTATGTATTGCTCCTTAGATAGAACATTTTCATTTCTATAGGAGGTGATAATTTTTTTCTTCTCTATAGGTGGTCTCCTCAGCAATGGAACCACACATTCCATGGAAAAATGACCTTTTGGTCCAGTGACCCAATATTCTTTTGTACCCCCGATTTTTTCACGGAGTTGAATGTTTTTTGACTTAAACAATTCTGTACGCAACTCTTCTACATGATAAGGATTATCCAAATCTAACAAAATACGATTGTCACCGAAAGCCATGTACACATATCGTGGTAGATCCCACTCCATTCTCCATGCAGCAAAAGCCTCATTCCAGATCTTGTCTTCTTTCGGATCTGCCTTCAGCCCCAGAGATTCGGGTATCACCTTCCATATAGCAGGCGACAAGATGGTTTTTCCATAGCGAACACGTGGCAAATACGGTGATGCATCCATATTTCCCCAAGAGAATGGGTTCCAAAGACGTACATTTTCCATAGAGACTTCTCGCAAGAAACGATAAATATTTGGGGCATTCTTGAAATTAAGCATATTATCCGCTGAAATTATTAATTTCTTTCCATGTGTACGAGATTTCAGATAGAAATGCTCTATTGTGGCACCTACCACAATATCCTCCAGTTGAAGGGCATGCTGTGCCATCTCTGAACAATTCGTGCCAATGGTCAATTCATATTGGCTGAGAGATGGATGGAGAACGATATTGGCATGTCGTCCAACGGTTGAAAGATAATTGGCCTCAACAAAAATCACATCTTCATACTGTTCCTGTATTTGATTATGAATCTGTTCATGTTTCTCTATCGCTTCTGATCCGAGTATATCGAGGAATCTTCCAAACGATTGACCCACCTTAGCGGAACCAGGCATTGGTGCCACCTCTAGCAGATAGTCTCCTTGATCGATTGCTTCCTGTGAGGGTGCGATTACTTCCACGTACAATTCCAAGGAATCTGGAGCGTATTTCGTATCTACTGGCTCTGTTTCTAGCTGATCGAGAAGATCATTCGTAATTTCTATCTCTTTTGTTTTTGTTGCAATCGCATGAACTACTTTTCTCATCAAACTAGCTTCACGCTTATCAGAATACTTGAGAGGCGATACTGGCTCTCTTCTACTGCTTTGTGGAAACATATATCCTGCCGGTGCTCCTAAACCAACCTCATCACTAAGAAGCTCCAAAACAGGGACTTCTCTTGACGTTCCGTATTTCTCCAAAAAGTCCTTATGGTAGCTTCTTAGATGAGACGCTCCTCGCTGTGGTAAAGACAGTCGCCACAGACATTCCACCGCTTTCGCTACTTCTTCGCCTATACCGTTGTGTAAAGATACTTTGTTAGTACCTACATGGAGGTCTACTTGTACTGGCATCATGCTTGCTTCAATGGCCTTCATCCGCGTAATTAATTCTTGAAAGTCTTGTATTCCTGTCCCAATAGGAAGTCCATCGTACTGTTTCATTCTTGCTTGAATCGCAACTAATTCCGAATATATATCCTGTACACCATCAAGTAACGCAAGGCGCTCCATCACATAATCAAATGGAGTGGCTACTGTGAGTGGTGGACGTAATTCGCTAATTAAGAATTCTTGAGAGAATAATTGCCACAGCAGTCCGGTTACTTTTTGTTCCCCCGCCTCAGGGTACTTTTCCATCAATCTACTAATTAATTGTTCAAATGGGATCGGATGTTTTGCCAGATCAAACACAGCGTGCACAACTTCTGTAGAACGGATTGAAATTCTTTCTTTTTGTTTACCATCTAAACGTTTCATTTGTCCGTATTCAGTGGCAAACGTAAGCTCCATTCGCCCGCCGACCTGCACCGAAGCGTGATTTCGTTGTACTTTCAACTGTTTTACTACATCAAGTCTTTGCTCTACTCTCTGAATGATTGCAAGAAGCCATTCCATGTCTGGACGTGTACGTTTTTGGTGAAAGTGTGAGTCTTTCAAGGAGACGTTTGTCCTGTCAGCAAATGAGCCCAGAGCAACACCAGCGAATAAGCCATATGGAGTGGCACGGGTACACATCCTTAACAAAAAACGAACAAAACTAGAAAGAGCCTGCTTGGTTTTTCGAGAAGTAGGATCTCCTTCTAGATTCGGCAATGCTTCGTACAGAGATGGACTAGAAAGGAGAATAGCTTCTCGTATCTTTTCGTCCTTTGCATATTTCTTAATAGCAGCTAGATAATCACTGGATTTATTTGATTCATAGAAGACCTCGATTGGAAACAGAGGTACCCGCAGCATAAAAAAGTCTGCTGAGGTATATAGGTTTCCCTCCTTTGTGTTCTCATGGTAGCGAGTAGTCAGCTCCCTCTCTATTATTTGCTTAGCCATTCATACCCCTCTTTCCCATGCAAGTAGTGAGACTATAAAGGAAGAACATCGCTTATCGCGATGCTCCTCCAGCGTCAAACTAAATTAGCAGCAGTTGCTTTGGCACCAAGTTACTGAGCAGAATGTGGTGCAAATGATGTCGCTCACTACTGAATCTGATTGTACTTGATTTACCTCTTTTACTTGAACATCCAAATCGAACAGATCTTTTTGCATTTTTTGTTCCTCCTCTAATTTTTTTGTTCGTAGCCAGAACTTCACGCGCGTCTGTTAGTGCTTGGTTACGATCACAAATAAATAATAGAATAGAAATAATTTCCAGTAAAGGATATTTTTAATAATTCATATAATTTTTTTACATTTTTATCCACAACGTTTTTTTAAACAGAAAAAACCATCTCTCATTGAAAAAACTCCAATGAAAAATGGCTAGTTTCTCGTAACAAAGAAGTTGTCTCTAGAATTTACACTCGCTCCCTGTTGTTAACAATGAAAAACCAATTGGATAATTGTACCTTCACCGAGCTTACTTTCTATTCTTATTTCAGCGTCATGAATGTTAGCAATCTCCTTACATAATGAAAGCCCGAGCCCGAGTCCTCCTCCATTGGCTCTCGATCTCGATTTGTCGGACATAAAGAATGGCTCAAAGACTTTTGTTATGTCGTCATCAGGAATACCGATCCCTGTATCTTTCACTTCAAGAATAATTTTCGACTCCGTATCTCTGTATGAACGTAGAAGTATTTTATCGTTGTTCTTCGATGCTTTAATCGCATTGTCTATCAGGTTTGCAAGCAAAATTTTCATCAAATCCTTATCCATTAAAACACTCAGATGCTCCGTCGATATTTCCAGATCCATATTTTTTATGTTCAGCTTTGGAATAAAGGAATGTTTGATTTCCACTAAAAGCTCGTCAAGTTTTCCCTTTTTTAACTCAAAATCTTCTTCTCGCAAAACAATGAGCTCCATCAGCTTAAATGTCAGTTTCTCTAGCCGCTTTCCTTCTTCATAGATAAAGCTTAATGAGTTGATATAAGTCTCTTCATCATATTTATTCGTTCGTAAATAATCCGCATAGCCTATGATCGAAGTTAAAGGAGTCCGAAGTTCATGTACCAGGTTATCGATAAACCTTTGCTTGTCTTCTGAAGATCTTTTAAGCTGGTTTACTTTATCTTCTACATCAGCGGCCATCAAATTGAAATTTTCCGCTAACAACCCGATTTCATCTTTCGATTTGACCATGACTCTTTCGCTGAAATTCCCGCCTGCAATTATTCTTGTTGACTGGATCAGTTTATTAATCGGTTTTACGATAAACATACTCATAATGATGGTAACAATGACCAAAATTGCTGAAATAAGAGCATTTAACTTTATTAAAAGGCTTAATAAGTCTTCTCTATTTTCATAAACACTCGAAATATCTTTCACGTAAGAAAGCTTATAGTGATTATTTTCCAAATAAATATTCTTCGCTATAAATAAGTACGTCTTTTCCCCTAGATCCCGTATGATGTAATTTACTTTATCGGATGGGATGTTTAATTCTTCTCGATTCGTAAGAGTTATCTCGTTATTTTTAAAATGACTAAAAATAACCTTGTTATTTTCATCTATGACATCTAAATACACATCCTGTTCTCCGAGGTTGTCCAAGTACGTACGAATCATGGAATCTATGTTTGGTTTGCCAACTCCTTCTGCATCTGGAGTTGAAGATTTTTGAACTTTAAGTAGATATAGATTTGATTCTAAAGAGTTAGCAAATCGATCCTGTTCACTTATCCCGGAACGGATCTCCATATTGAGATTGAGTTCAAAGCTGCTATTAATCAGGTAAATGGATGCTGGTACAAAAAAGATTTCGAATATGATTAATGTACATAAAAATATCCTCTGCCAAAATTTCATTTATTCCTCCAGCCTATATCCCAATTTAAATACTGTTTTTATTTCATCTTTCCATCCCAGCTTTTTTCTTAGCTTTTGTATATGGTTGTCAATCGTCCGAGTCTCGCCAACGTAGTCATATCCCCAAATTTTTTCTATGATTTTTTCCCTCGTTAATACGATGTTTTTATTTTGCACTAAAAACACCAATAATTCGAACTCCTTCAAGGTAAGCTCAATCATTTCACCGTTCTTTTTCACCTTCATTTCTTCCAAGTATACTTCTGTGTCTTTAAAATTTATGATGTTGCTTTTTTTATTGTAATGCCTTAATACATTTTCAATCCTGGCCAGCAATTCAATTCCTTCAAACGGTTTCGTTATATAGTCATCTACTCCCGCTTTTAATCCATACACCTTATCTGTGACAGAACTTTTCGCAGTTAAAAAAATGACAGGTATCCCTAAAGGTTTAATTTTCTCGAATAAAGTAAATCCATCAATTTTCGGAAGCATCACATCCAAAAGTATGAGATCAAAACGATCTCTTTCAATCACATTTAGGGCTTCCTCTCCATCAAAAACGACTGTACTCTCATAATTTGCCGTATTTAAATTCAATTTTATTAAATTTGCTACTGCGATATCATCTTCAACCACTAAAATTTTTATCATTCCGTTTTTACCTCGTTCCTTTTGTAACGGTTAGATGGAGTAAGTACCATTTCGGGCACTTACTCCATCTAATCAGTCCTACAATTTTTAATTCACTTTCAGTCCTCTGAAATTCTCACGGTAGTCTTTTGCTTCGGAAGGTAGAGTGATTAGTCTATCATAATTAATCTCGTAACTAGATACTGAATAATTCTTCAGACTAATTGTCATTTTTACATCCCTTCCATCTTCCAGGTTGCAAAGAACACGTATGGTTCCGGAACTAGCACTCTTACTTACCTTCATCGTATTTTCCTTAACTTTTTTCTGTTGTTTCCCAAAAAAGTTGATAACCGCAGATTTAACTTTCGCATCATTGATTGTTGTCTCTGAGCTTCGATCTTCATCAGTGAAAGCAGCTAACGAAACAATTTCACCTGTTTTTTCATTTATGACAATGTTATTAGAAGCACCCATTGGCTGGTTTAAGTCTTCTGCACGAACAAACTGTACCACGATAACATTTGCCGTATCTTTTTTGGCATTTTCTTTTAATACAGCTGCATCTTCTTTTGAAACTAAACCCATAAGGAACTTAAAGTCTTCTTGCGCGTTCGTTCGCTTTACATGCGCCTCACCAAAAGATTTCGCGTCAAGACCCCTATAGTCTTTTAGAGCTTTGGTTGCCATTTTTACGGCTTCTGCATCACTAATCTTTCCATTTGCTACTTTGGCTACAGTGGTTTGATTTGTGCCATTTCCTGCTTTGCTTGCCATTGTTACGACGTTGTTTTTAGTAGAAGGAACCGCGTTTTCGCTTGCAAATACAGCTGCTGTAGAACCACCTACAATTGATAGAGCCATTGAAAAAACGAGAATATTTTTTTTGTTCATGGTAATGCCTCCTGGAATTTTTGGATAAGATGGAGTAAGTACCATTTCGGGCACTTATTCATCCGTCCTACAATATCTTCATTTACTTACAGTTCTCTGAAATTCTCACGGTAATCTTTTTCTTCGGAAGGTAGAGGGAGTAGTCTGTCATAATTAATCTCATAACTAGATACTGTATAATTCTTCAGACTAATTGTCATATCTACATCTCTTCCATCTTCCAGGTTGCAAAGAACACGTACGGTTCCGGAACTAGCACTCTTACTAACCTTCAGCGTATTTTCTTTAACATTTTTCTGTTGTTGATCAAAAAAGCTGATAACCGCAGATTTAACTTTCGCATCATCGATTGTAGTCTCCGAGCTTCGATTTTCATCAGTGAAAGCAGTTAAAGAAACAATTTCCCCTGTTGCTTCATTTATGACAATGCGATTAGAAGCGGCCATTGTCTGGTTTAAGTCTTCAGCACGAACAAACTGTACCACGATAACATTTGCCGTATCTTTTTTGGCGTTTTCTTGTAATACAGCTGCATCTTCTTTTGAATATAAATCCATAAAGAACTTAAAGTTTTCTTGGTTGTTGGTTCGATTTACACGCGCCTCACCAAAAGATTTCGCGTCAAGCCCCATATAGTCTTTTAGAGCTTTGGTTGCCATTATTACCGCTTCTTCATCACTAATCTTTCCATTTGCTACTTTGACTACATCATTTGTAGTGGTTTGAGTTGTGCCACTTCCTTCTTTGCTTGCCAACGTTACGACTTTGTTTTTAGTAGAATGAATCGCGTTATCGCTTGCAAATACCGCTGCTGTAGCACCGCCTACAATTGTTAGTGCCATTGACAAAACGAGAATATTTTTTTTGTTCATGGTAATGCCTCCTGAAATTTTTTGTTTTTGGTTTGGGCACGAAACCCTTGTTACAGTTCATAGAATATATCGTTCATATGTTAAAAGTATCTTTCAGTTGTCTCCAAGTTGTAAATTCTATAAAAACCACCTGGCGGCTTGCTTCAGATGGTTTTTCATGAGCGGGTTTCGCATTCCTACCAATGAATGAGAGTAGAACATCGTAACCGATTCAATTTCTAATATTACTATAGAAAAGAAAAGCAAAGAACAGTATCCAACAACAAATACTGTTCTTTGCTTTTCATTTTCAGATTATGCTTATTTAAGATCGAAACGATCTGCATTCATTACTTTCACCCATGCAGCAATGAAGTCATGGACAAACTTTTCTTTGTTATCGTCTTGCGCATAAACTTCTGCAATGGCACGAAGAACGGAGTTTGAACCGAACACGAGGTCAACAGCAGTCGCTGTACGCAAGACTTCACCGTTTTTGCCATCACGTCCTTCAAATACGCCGCCGTCTACGGGCTTCCACTGTACGCCCATGTCTAGCAAGTTAACGAAGAAGTCGTTCGTGAGTGTCCCTACGCGATCCGTGAATACACCGTGTTGTGTGCCACCGTGGTTTGTACCGATAACACGCATACCGCCAACGAGTGCAGTCATTTCTGGAGCAGTAAGGTTTAGTAGCTGTGCCTTGTCTATCAGGAGCTCAGCTGGACTGACACGATACTGCTTCTTCTGGTAGTTCCGGAAACCATCAGCGATTGGCTCGAGTACGTCAAAGCTCTCTGCATCGGTTTGCTCGTGGGTTGCATCGCCACGTCCAGGGACAAAAGGAACCGTTACATCAAAGCCAGCATCTTGTGCAGCTTTTTCTACTGCGGCACTACCGCCGAGTACAATCAAATCGGCCATGCTGACTTTTTTACCAAAGTCCTCTTGAATGACTCCGAGGATCGTGAGCACCTTTTCAAGTTTTTTCGGCTCATTCACTTCCCACTCCTTCTGTGGAGCAAGACGGATGCGAGCACCATTGGCGCCACCACGCATATCCGAGCCACGGAAGGTACATGCGGAAGCCCAAGCCGTTGTTACCAGCTCGCTGACGGTAAGGCCAGAGTCTAAGATCCGTGTTTTCAGTTCTGCTACATCTGCATTTGTTAGTTCATATTCAGTAGCGGGTATAGGATCTTGCCAGATAAAATCTTCTTCTGGAACTTCTGGGCCTAAATATCTTGAGCGAGGCCCCATGTCGCGGTGTGTAAGTTTGAACCATGCACTTGCAAATGCATCTGCAAACTCCTCTGGATTCTCATAGTAACGACGAGAAATCTTTTCGTATGCTGGATCCATACGCAATGCCATATCCGCTGTGGTCATCATCGTTGGAACACGAACGGATGCATCTTCTGCATCTGGTGCAAGATGCTCATCAGCAGGATTTACTGCAATCCACTGGTGTGCACCTGCAGGGCTCTTAGTCAGCTCCCATTCATAACCGAACAGTAGTTCAAAAAAACCATTATCCCATTGTGTTGGATTCGCAGTCCAGGCACCTTCAATACCGCTGCTGATGGTGTCGCGACCTTTACCGGAACCGTGTGTGCTCTGCCATCCTAAGCCCATTGCTTCCAAAGGTGCAGCTTCCGCTTCTGGGCCTACAAGAGCAGCATCTCCTGCCCCGTGAGCCTTCCCAAATGTATGACCACCTGCCACGAGTGCAACCGTTTCTTCATCATTCATTCCCATGCGTTTGAAGGTTTCACGAATGTCGCGAGCACTGGCAAGCGGATCTGGATTCCCGTTCGGACCTTCGGGGTTCACATAAATCAGACCCATTTGAACAGCAGCAAGCGGATTCTCGAGCTCACGATCGCCGGTGTAACGCTTATCGCCTAGCCATTCCTTTTCAGCACCCCAGTAAATATCTTCTTCTGGATGCCAAACGTCCGCGCGTCCGCCTCCAAAACCGATTGTCTTGCCGCCCATGGATTCAATAGCAGCATTACCTGCTAGAATGTACAAGTCTGCCCAAGAGATCTTGTTGCCATATTTTTGCTTGATCGGCCATAGAAGGCGTCGAGCTTTATCAAGGTTGGCATTGTCTGGCCAGCTGTTAAGTGGAGCAAAACGCTGTGTGCCGGTTCCAGCACCGCCACGGCCGTCTCCTGTACGATATGTACCAGCGGAGTGCCAAGCCATACGGATAAATAATGGCCCATAATGTCCGTAGTCGGCAGGCCACCAATCTTGGCTGTTTGTCATTAGATCATAAAGATCTTGCTTGAGAGCCTGGTAGTCCAACTTTTCGAACTCTTCTGCATAATTAAACTCTTCGCCCATAGGGTTAGATTTTCTGTCATGCTGATGCAGAATGTTCAAGTTCAACTGGTTGGGCCACCAGTGTTTGTTCGATGTAGCACTTGGGTTGTGGTTCGTAGTGCTACCGTGCGAAAACGGGCACTTTCCAGTGTTAGCAGTTGCCATAGAGTCCATTTGTCCCTCTCCCGTCATTTAAATTAAGTATTAAATAATAATACTTCTAATTAATTTATATAGCAGTTAACAAGAGAAATCAACATCTTTTTACTCTTTTCATCGTAAGGATTTATGAGTAGTTAATGATCTTCTTAAGGGAATCGTAAAAACACGATACAATATATGAACTCTTTCATTTCCGAATTGCTGATTCTAACGTATGCATGGACCGTGTTGATTATGATCTTGTCACCAGCTCGTTAGCCTCTTTTCCTTACGGTTCCAGCTTGCGGTCAAGCTTCATTGTTCGGAATCGAAAAAGGAATTTGAACTTTCATTCGATCCATCACAAAAAGCCCACTATTCTCCCTGTAACGGAATGTGTGGGCTTTTGTGCGTAACTGGCTTAATTGATTGTTATTTGAAATTCCGAGCCTGGTGCACCGGCAAATACGATTGTTCCGCTCTTCGGCAGAGTTATTTTGTTGTTGCCGCTCACGATGGAATAGTTGAGAGGGTATTCGCCTTCCTTATCATATACAGCGAAAGCCCCCTCCTTGGAATGTCTCTCCCATCATATGAGACACGACATGGGACTCTCATTCCATGCAGTCGGGAGAAATCACTTCCCACTTTCCAAACAGCGTGAAACCTACTGCTTTCGCCAAAGCGGTAGACGTATGGTTATCCAGTTGGCATCGATACTGCGGTTCATATCCCTGACCATAGGCGTATTTGCAGATGGAACGCACCACTTTGCGGGCGTGGCCTTTTCCTCTAAAGGATGTCAGCGTTAGTACGCCGAGATCCGCAATTTGCGCATCCTCCTCCCATGGATACATACTGGTAGCGCTGACTAAGCGATTTTGCTCAAAAGAACCGAACACCGCCCAATGATCCAATTCCACATAAGCGTCATCTAAATCTTGTTCCGAGGCGGAGGATGCGAACTCGGAGAAAACCGTCTCATCTTGCACGGTTAACCGCCGTAAGTCACCTTCGAGGTTTTCTTGCAGCAATACGTTCTTATCTGTTTTAGAAAAATAAAAAAGATAGTCTGCGCCATGCAGCGTGACCCCCGCTTCATTCAATTTCTGGCGTAAGATCGACTCAGACAAGGATTGTTTTGGAGAGAGGCCTATCTGATCAGCCAGCTCAGGCGTCAAGACCGCCATCACACGACCGTCGGAGGTTTCCAACACCATGACCCGACTATCTTCGTCAAGTGCAGGGTTTATAGCAACAGTAAAAGATTCATCACTATAGAGGACGTCACCGTTCAAAAATTGCTCCCGCCAAAAGTCAGTGATCGTTTGTGAAAATACAGGCGCACTTCTTACTGGATTTGTCATTATGTTCACTTCCTCTAGTGACTTGCAATTGGAATGCATCACCTTCATTGTTTAGACTCATCGAACAGTTCTACCGCCATTATGTATGCTTCGGAAGTTTCTTTAGAAATTGCTCGATCGCATCCATATAACCCGGTATCGTAATTTGTCTGGGAGCGAAGAGACTAATAAGTACTGCCTGTATATTTGAATTAGCTGTTTGCTTGCTTAACATCGAGTGATCAGCGTCAGGGAAGACCGATACGGACAGCAGCTCAGGTTTTACGATATCGCGATATACCCTTTCTGTATCCTTCACATCGACATGTATATCTTCTTCCCCCAGAATCAGAAGCACAGGCGAATTGAAATTTCGAAGGTCATCAGTGGCATCTGACAAGAAATTTTTGCTCACAAATGTCCATCTTTCTTTTGACATCAAATTATTTTCGCGAGCGGTTTTTACATACTCCTCATAGGAGGCCTGTTTTTCCAAAAGGGTGAGTGCTTGCAAGTCATACGCCTCTTTGTCTTGAATTTCCGCTTCCGAGTACCCGTCTATCATCATTTTTTTGCGTGTATGGTATTGCCCTTGACTTACCCAATTAATGGCGGGCGATAGAAGAAGGCTGAATGAGAGCGGTTCCTTCTTGGCGAGCTTTGGAATGACCCATCCTGCCTGGCTTGCTCCCCAAACCCCAATCTGTTTCTCGTCAATCATCGGCTGCTCTTTTGCCCAAGCAATAGCCTGACGCGCTTCTTCCACGCGGTCATCTATACTCTGATGTAACCAATTGCCTTCGGAACCGTTCATTCCTCTCTTATTAAGGGACAGGGAGGCGTAACCAAGTGATGCTAACCGCTCCCATAGCGGCTTATAGCCATCATCATGCGTCGCATCAATAGGTCCATCACCATGTATAAACAAGACTAAGCCCAATTTGTTCGTGTAGTTTTTTGGCAATACGAACGTACCAGTCAATTTACCTTCAGATGTCTGGATTTCAACGGCTTGCTCCACCATATCAAAGCTGTTTTGCTCCAATATGTATAGTCCTGCACCGCCAAATAGCAGGACGATGATCATCATGGAAATCATTATTTTCTTTTTCATCTATACTTCTCCTCTTGAAAAGATTTCAAAGTGAATATCTCCAACCATACACCTTAAGTCAGACCTAAGGTCAAGTTGTGAGGAGTAACCGTACATTTTTCACTTCAGCAGAGGCAGTACGGATGAGAAAATAAAGACCTAAACTGCCACTTATTGTGAAGGCTGTCAATTGGGGCAGATCCCCATCATTTTCTTACTACAAGTTGAATGACATGGGCTAATCCGGTGTGCGCCTTTCCTGCCACACGCTCTTGTTCGCCATAGAAGAAATGGATCACTTCATGACCTTTGCACCAAGCAAGAATTTCTTTTGGATCATATAACATTTCAAGGTCTTGAGGGCCGCCCGTACCATACTTTAATTGTTCCTCCGAGAATACCTCAAGCATCATAATCCCTTTAGGCTTTATTGCCTTAATCATTTTATTCAGAACCATCGTCTGAGCATTTTTATGAAAATGTCCATATACCATAATCGCGGCATCATATTCTTCGCTCGGCACATCCTCTTCCAAGAGGTCAATTTTTTGGGTTTGTACGTCAACGGAATGCTTCCGAGCCAGTTTTTTCGTTTTTTGCAATCCGCTCTCCGCATAGTCAATGGCTGTCACTTCATGATTTCTTTTTGCTAAAAAAACTGCATTCCTGCCTTCACCCTCTGCAAACGCGATCACTTTTTGACTTTGTTCTAACCGAAATGCTTGTTGTTGAATAAAGACGTTAGGTTCTTCCCCATAATAATATTCTTCCGAATGAAACCGCTCATTCCAAATATTCCCCATACTCACTGGCCTCCTGTCATTAAAATCCATTGTAGATTTATTATATCTACAATGTCTCCAAAGACATGGATGTGTCAATATCGCGTTGTATCGATAGCATCTACAAAACAAAAGAGTCTATCTTTGAACGTACCTCTTGACCTTAGGTTTGACCTAAGGTGTATGGTAAAGATAATCTACCACATCCAAAGGGAGTAACGTTTATGAAGACTGAAATCACCATTAGCGAATTAGCTAAGCTTATGAATGTGTCTGTCCATCAGATTCGTTATTTTGAAGAGAAAGGGGTTCTTCTACCTGCTTACTTAGATAACAATCATTATCGAATGTATAGCATGGATTAAGTTTATCAGCTAGCCCATATTCTGTTGCTTCGCAAATTGGGAGTGCCTGTCCAGTCGATTAATGAATGCATGACTTCCTATTCTTATGATCAATACGGACAGCTACTCAATCGTTCTTTGAGAGAAATAAATAAAGAGTTGCTTCGCCTTCAAGAGCTTCAGCAATTCATAACAAAGGTTTTGCATGAACAAAAGAATTTTCAATCTCACACGAATTCCTACCAAATAAAGTGGCGCGAAACCACTTATTTGGCACGGTGGATGGAAATAAGTTCACAAATGACGCTAAACGCCAAACTGTTGGCGGAACAGGCCAAATCTGTCCCGAACTTGTTCGAATCGGACATTCATTTTATCGAGGATGGTTCCAGTACCCTTACGTTATACACGGAAACAGAAGCGCCTGGCGATTTTTCAATACCTAGCGGCAACTATCTGTCTACCCAGAGGCTGGTCAATGAAGAGGATCAGCTGGAACAAGTGATTGAACAGTTTTACTCCTATGCCGTAGCCCAGTCTCATGTTATACAGGGACCTTTGATCCTCATTGAAAGATCTTACTTATCCCTATTTAGTCAAAGCCAGCTGCATTATGAACTACAAGCTATGATCGAACCGACTACCCATTCCGAAAGGGGAAACCGATCATGACTGTATCACCAATTACGATAGAACCTATGCATTCTATGTTCAATCAACAGATTGGTCAGCTTCTTGTTCACGGGTTTCGTGGGAAATTCCAAACCCTTACGAAGCTCGATGAGGGCGATCTCGCCCTCTTTTTCGAAAAGTTATTTGATCATGTTCCTTCAGATCCAGCGAGTCAACGAATGGTTGCGCTACAAGAGGGAGAAGTTATCGGGACGATATCCATCAAGTGGAAGACCGAATCTACTAGCATGCAAACATTTCCTGCATGGAAGAACTTCCATCGTTTTGGAAAATGGAATCTCCTGAAAATGTTCATCGGGTTATCTTTCTTAGACCATAAACCAGAGGCTGGAGAATGTTATATTACAGATGTTGTTGTCCATCCGGATCATCAAGGCAAAGGAATTGGAAACCTGCTATTGCAGTGGGCGCAGAATTTCGCACAAACACAGCCTAGCCTAGACAAGTTAAGTTTGTACGTTGCAGGCAAAAACCCCCGGGCAGAGCAGCTTTACCAGCGATTATCGTTCCATACGCAATTGCGAGAAAGCAGCCTTCTATCACATATTCTATTCAAAGAGAAAAAATGGAGTTACATGGTGAAGAGATTGAAATAACTCATGACAAAGGGCGAATCGTCTCTACTCGACATCCGCCCTTTGCTCGCTAGCTTACTCTTTCATTCTCCGTATTTCTTACATATATCTGGCTGTTGGCGAAGGTAATCTCTGAACGAAAGGTGTCTTTCCATTAATTTCTTTCACGTGAAAATCTGATTAGTCGGCAGCTCTCCAATTCTTTCATTTGTACGTTGTTTATTATCTCATTCGCAGCTAAGCGGCTAAAGATGGGAGCTAGTGTAACAGCTGAATGCATAACGGTCAGATAAAGACCCTTTATTTTGTCATGAAATCCAACAATAGGGTAACCGTCTTCAGGCATGGGGCGCAAGCCTACCTTGATGCTTTCTAGCTCCAACTTCTCTCCTCCTTTTAAATTGTGCTGTAAAATTTCAAACGCCCGCTTTCCAACTGCCTCTGGTCCATTTTGGTCAGACTCATCGATATAATCTTCCGCTGCTAGTAACGTATCATCGGTTAGTTGTCTCGCTTCAAACTTAGAATTTGAAACTAAGGTGTGGATCAGCTTTTCTTTCGATTTCATTCGGATCAGTATAGAAGGCGAAGGAGCGACAGGAACATCAAAGCCTAATGGCTTACAGAGTTCGGGTATAGCTGTGCCAGTTGCTAATACAATCACATCTGATTCTATAAAACCATTGGATGTGTTTACCCCAACTACCTTAGAACCCACTGTGATTATTTGCATCACTTTTGTATCAAACAGAATGTTCGCTCCATTTTCTTCTGCTTTTTGCACTAAAAGTTTTGTAGTCAAAATGGGATCTAGTGCGCCTTCTTCGTTCGCATAATAAGCTTCCTCGGGGTATTCCTTTAGATTTGGTTCTAATTCTATGATTTGCTGCCGTTTTAATGGTTGTTTACGAGACTCCTCATTGTCTGTAGGGACTTCCCAAGTCAGTGCTCCATCCCATTTTATATCTAGATCAGGTATCTCTTTTTCTAATTCATGATATTCGGCTATCGATGCATCATACAAATGTCGAAAATTTTCTAATACCCGGCCCGACGGATTAATCCAAGCGAAAGACTTATTAGTGACTTCACATGCAGCAGTTGAATTCGTCTCTAGTAAAGTGACATTCTGATTCTGTTTTGATAAATAATAGGTCATGGATGCACCAACAATACCAGCACCAACCACTACAATTTTTTGATTTTTCATCATGGTCGCTCCCTCCTGACAACATCATAAGGCTACCTCGCCATCAAGCTCTTTGCTCATACAACTTAACGATTTCAATGATGGTGTTTACTGCGTGCATCATGTTGTCAACCGAAACATACTCGAACCGCCCGTGGTAGTTTTCCCCGCCCGTGAAAATATTCGGTGTTGGCAACCCCATGTAAGATAGCTGGGAGCCATCCGTGCCACCGCGAATCGGTTGAATATTCGGCACGATTCCGAGGTTTTCTAGTGCTTGTGTAGCAATGTCCACTACTTTCATTACAGGCTCAATCTTTTCCCGCATGTTGAAGTATTCGTCTTTGATTTCGAGCTCAATTCGCTTCTCTCCGTATTTTTTCTGTAATTCTTCTACGATACGAGCTAATTCGGACTTCCTCTCCTGAAACCGATTACGATCGTGATCCCGGATCAAATAACGAAGCTGAGTTTGTTCGACATCACCTTGAATGGAAGACAGATGATAGAAGCCTTCGTAGCCTTCCGTCTCCTCAGGAGTTTCATTAGCTGGCAGCCTTCCATGAAGCTCCATGGCTATTTTAGCAGCGTTGACCATTTTACCTTTGGCCGAGCCTGGGTGAACATTCTTCCCTTTACAGGTAATGATGGCTGATGCAGCATTAAAGCTCTCGTACTCGATCCCGCCAAGAGGGCCACCATCCATCGTATAGGCATATAATGCGTCGAAGGTGGACACATCAAACTTGTCTGGACCTCTGCCGATTTCTTCATCCGGGGTGAAAGCTACCCTCACTTTCCCGTGCTTCAGTTCTGGATGGCGAATCAGATAAGCCATAGCGGTCATGATTTCGGCAATACCGGCTTTATCATCAGCGCCAAGTAAAGTGGTACCATCTGTCGTGATTAAGGTGTGGCCTTTGTAGTCAGCCAGCTCTGAAAACTCGCGCGGCGAAAGGACAATATTCAGTGCTTCATTCAAAACAATGTCTTGTCCGTTATAATTTTCAATGACTTGCGGCTTCACGCCAGCGCCGGTAAAATCGGTGGCCGTATCCATATGAGCAAGAAAACCGATTGTTGGAATTTCTTTGTCTGTATTGGACGGTAGGGTCGCCATTACATAACCGTTCGAATCCATCGTAACTTCCTGCATACCTATGGCTTTCAGCTCGTCTACGAGCATTTGGGCAAGCACTAGCTGCCCTGGTGTAGAGGGGCAAGTTTCGCTGTTCTCATCGGATTGAGTATCAACTTGTGCGTAAGAGATGAATCTATTCATGATTTCCGTTTTCATGGTCTTATCTCAACTCCAGTACAATTAGTCAAACCTATTCAAGTAAGAGACAATCTCGTGACAAATTCTACCACGATCCCCGTCTATTCTTCAATCCGTACGCCATATTGAACGGTTGAACTCGGTTGTCCACGGTATCAGACCAGACCTAGCAACATGTTATAGAGCCAGTTGTCTTCATGCTTCCAGATCAAACGGACGGACTGCACAAATAGCCCACTATGCTCTCCGTAACAGGAGGAGTGGGCTATTCAAGGTTTCAAACTGTCACCGCTTATTTATTCTTCCGCGTGGTCAAGAAATGTCTCAAGCTCATCCAGCTTGCTCGACCAGAAGTGACGATATGACTCCAGCCATTGATCGACTTCTTGGAGAGGTTCCGGCCGTATCGAATAGATGCTTTTTTGCGCAACCGATCGCATCGTAACCAAACCAGCTTCCCGCATGATTCTCAGATGTTTGGAAACACCCGGTTGACTTAATTGGCACTTGTCTACAAGCTCCCCAACCGAACGCTCGCGAATAAGCAGTAAATCAAGCATAGTCCGTCTGTGCGGCTCAGCCAAAACTTCAAATATATTCATGGTTTTCATTGTAATCCCTGCTTTTATTGTTGTAATTTCGTGAAGTTGTCCGTTCGTTTTGCGTACTGCTCTGTCATCGGTATCTCCAAATCATGCCGTGGGACAACGCCATAAGTAAGCCCATGCTCCAAGTAATATTCCAGTAAAGTCAATGCTTCACCCCAACCAACAGCGCAGCTCTTTCAACTTAAGTTAGAATTAGAAGCATATTTCTCGCGTATTTCCTTTGCGCGTTCCCAAGGAAACTGACGAAACTGTTCATGAAGGACGATATCCAGTACATCAAGATGCACATGCCAGCCCGCCAAAAAATCTGTAACAATAGCGGGTCCGTTAAATGTGTGTGTGAGATGTAGAAGGCTCCCTTCCCCTTCTTCCTTTAGACTCCATCGCACTATGGAGTGTCCCGATGTTTGCTCTAGCCATGTGTACTCCAACTCGTACGGGGGATCGACTTTGGTGAAATGGCCATGTACGAGATCTCCATTCTCCCACCGAAATGCAAGTTTGCCGTCCACATTCAAATCCAACTCAGCCTGCACAGTTAGCCATTTGGCAATTTGCTCTGAGCTCGTGATCGCTCTCCATACTTTTTCTACCGGATGGTTCAAATAACGCTCGAAGCTAACGACACGGCGTCCATCCATCTGTATAATCTTTCCGTCCATACAATCCCTCCGAGTATTCAAATTTACTTTTATTGGTTATTATATTACCACTTGGTTATATAACTGTAAAGAAATGAAATGGATAATGAATCTCCAGCCTCATAAAAATTGGCTTTTGACTGACTCTGAAAAATAAAACAGCGGCGACTCAAGACCTGAAAATACAGTCTTAGACTCACCGCTGTTTTGATTGAAATTTCTATCCAGTATATGATTTCCCATTCAAATGATAGATGAGTTGCACAACGCCAGAGGAGAACGTTTTTGTATTCACCAAACTCAAATTCAACCTCTGTTTTATATCTATAAACAACGGTTTTCCTTCTCCTAAAATAACAGGGTGAACAGATAATCGAAATTCATCGACAAGCTCTAAATTGATAAAAGTTGTAATAAGACTGGCTCCACCATATAGCCAGATGTCTTTGCCAGGCTTGTTCTTTAATAGATTGACTACTTCAAGAATATTATCGTTGATGAATATTGCTTTATGATCAGTCCCTTTTTGTGTCTTGGAAAACACATATTTTTCTTTACGATGAACCAATCCCCAAATCTCTTTTTCCGTATCCGTATGTTCCATTTCTGGCGTAAATTGTCCCGATAAATCATAACTTTTTCTTCCATAAAGAATAGTGTCGATTTGATGTAAGAAATGAACAAACCCCATTTCATCGTCCATTATGCACCAATCAACTTCCCCATTTTTCCCTTCAATAAAACCATCTAAAGTAACGGCTAAATCTAAAATGATTTTTCGTTCCATGATTGGTTACTCCTTTCGTTGATCTCCCTCCCATTATAGACTTTTAAATATGTCATCTTGTGTCATATTCGTAGTGTAAAAACAGCTCACTTATTTGGCGATAGATACCATTAAGTGAGCTGTTTTATGACGTAAGGCTATTTCATTATCGTGCTCCATGCAACGAAAGTGGATTTGATGGATTACTTCAAGTAGCTTCCCGTGATCGACGGTACCGCATGGATGATATTGTGTGGCACACTCATGTCCATGCATCGGGCAACAAATGTCCTTCTGCTACCAGCTTTGAGTTGCCTTCCAAGTAAACAGATTCGGCAGCATAATCTGTGAGATGGTAAGAGATTTTAAGTGGTCCCCCTCGAGTAAGCAGGTTCACAGAGGTGTCTACATGTCCTAAAATACCGGCAATGATTGCTGCAGCAGTCGATCCGGAACCGCACGCGTAGGTCTCTGCCTCTACTCCGCGCTCATAGGTTCTGATGCTAAGCGTTTGCCTATCAATCAGTTCCACAAAATTTACATTAGTACCATTGGGAAACTGCCGCTGATCATTTCTGACCATTCGTCCCCATTCTCTGAGCTGGTCGTCCGCTATCGCGAAAACATTTTCGACAAACCAGACCGTGTGGGGAACTCCGACAACACCGTAGTGGTAGACACCGCTCGGTCCGTCCCACTCATATGGTTGATTCAGCTTCAGTGCTTGCAATTGAACGTCGGGGAACTTGACATTCACGCCGTTCTGATTGAGTTCTGCCTGATAGATGCCGGCCATCGTTTCGAAACTCATCTTCTTCTTGGCTGCTCCGATGTGGTAAGCAAAGCGCGACATGCACCTTGCACCGTTGCCGCACATTTCTCCTTCACTGCCATCTGCGTTAAAATACCTCATCTTAAAATCGGCGATGTTGGAGTTCTCCAGCAGCATGAACCCATCCGCACCGATTGAAGTGCCTCGCCTGCATACATTTTGGACAAAGGCTGAAAGCGCAAACTCGTTCAACAGACCATCGCGATTGTCTACTACAATAAAGTCGTTGCCGCAGCCATTCATTTTTTTAAACGGGATCCCAAGATCAAACATTTCGCTCCCCCTTTTTATCCGTTGATCAGTTCCTTATTTTCATCCAAGCGACTGTTCCACAGGATGGACTGGGGAGCAGTCACCTTGCTTTACGAATGATCGATTGTGGCAAATGATTGATAAAGATGACAAGCGACCGATTGCCCTTCTATTTCACTCAGCTTTGGCAACTCGACTTTGCATATTTCCATGCTGCAACGGCAGCGCGGATGGAATTTACATCCCTCCGGCGGATTAGACGGAGACGGGAGATCTCCCGACAACACAATTCGCTCTCGCGTATCATCAGGATCGGTAATGGGTTTGGCTGAAAGCAATGCTTGTGTATAGGGATGCAGCGGTCGTTCAAACAGCTTCTCTTTCTCAGCATACTCGATGATTTCACCTAAATACATGACCGCCACTTTATCGGCAATGTGCTCAACTACGCTCAAATCATGCGAAATGAAGACATAGGTTAAGGAAAATTGTTCTTGCAAATCCTGCAGCAAATTAAGGATTTGCGATTGAATCGACACATCCAGTGCGGAGACAGGCTCATCTGCGATAATCAGCTTTGGCCGAAGAATCAGGGCGCGGGCGATGCCAATTCGTTGTCTTTGCCCTCCGGAAAATTCGTGAGGATAGTGAGATAGATGCTGCTTACTCATGCCGACAATCTCAATCGTTTCTTCCAGTAGCGCTTGTCTCTGCTCTCGGGGAATACCGTGCGAAATCAGCGGCTCCGTCAAGATGTGCCCGATCGTTAGTTTCGGGTTCAATGTTTCAAATGGATTTTGAAATACCATTTGCATATTTCGCCTTACTGCACGCATTTCTTTTTTGTTCATTTTTCCTATTTCGTTCCCTTGAAAACGAATTTCGCCTTGGACCGGCTCCAGCAAACGCAGAATACATTTTCCCAATGTAGACTTTCCGCAGCCTGACTCCCCGACAATCCCCAGCGTTTCTCCTTCATAGACGCTCAGATCAATCCCGTTTAGGGCATGAACATAATGCGGTTGTTGAAACCACCCTTTTTTCATGCAAAATAGCTTGCGCAGCCCTTTTACCTCCAGGATGGGAGTCGTCATCCACCTACCACCGAGCTTTCTTGTTCATGATCCTTGTCTTGAGTATATAACCAGCATCGACAAGAAGAATGCTGATCCACTGGACGGAGCACAGGATTCCGCTCCCAACATATTGCCATCACTCTATCGCATCGCGGGGCAAACCGGCACCCATTGGGTTTGTTTTCCGGTGTCGGCACACTGCCTTTTATGCTGTGAAGCCTCTTTTCTCGTTTCCTTGGTGTCGATTGGAGCAAACCTACGGTGTACGGGTGCTTCGGATTGCGCAGTAACGACCGTACGTCCGCTGTTTCAATCGCTTGTCCTGCATACATCACCATGACGCGGTCGCACACTTCAGCGACCACCCCTAAATCATGCGTAATCATGATCACTGACATGCCGATATCCCTTCTGATTTTTTTGATCAGATTCAAGATTTGCGCTTGAATGGTCACATCCAATGCGGTCGTCGGTTCATCAGCGATCAGTAATGACGGATTGCATGCAATCGCCATGGCAATCATCACCCGCTGCCTCATTCCTCCTGACAAACGGTGCGGGTAATCCCTGTAAATCTCTTCCGCTCGGGAGATGCCCACCACGGCAAGCAAATCCAGTACCCGTTGCATTACCGCCGCTTTGCTTTCACCCTCATGCTCGTGCAGTACCTCACTGATTTGTCGGCCGATCGTCAACACCGGATTTAACGAATGCATCGGTTCCTGAAAAATCATCGCCATTTCCTTGCCTCTGAGTCTGCGCATCTCGGCTTCACTCAGCGCAAGCACTTCTTTCCCGTTGAATCGAATGCTTCCAGTCAAAGTAGCATTATTGTCCAACAGTCGCATGAGCGAGAGCGAAGTGGCGCTCTTGCCGCACCCCGACTCTCCGACAATTCCCAGCGTCTCCCCTTTTTTCACATGTAAATCAAGCTGGTCAACAACCGTAATCGTACCCGACTCTTTCGAGAACCGGGTTGTCAGCCCTGTCACTTCCAACACATTGTCCATAAATGGAATCCCCTCTCCAATCCTCTTATTGCCCTTTTTACTTTTGCGTACGAGGATCAAAAATATCACGTAAGGCATCACCCAGCCGGTTTACTGCCAACACGACAATGGTGATGGCCAATCCCGGGTATGTCGCAAGCCACCAGGCATCGGACAAATAATCTTTTCCTTCATTCAACATGGTCCCCCATTCGGGAGTCGGCGGCTGCGCGCCCAAGCCGATAAAGCCCAATGCAGCCGTATCGAGAATCGCTCCCCCGACGAACAGTGTCATGTAAACGAACAATACATTCGTAATATTGGGGAGAACCTGGAAAAGAATGATCCACCAACTCGGCGTCCCGATCGATCTGCTGGCTTCCACATATCCAGACGACATGATCACGAGCGTCGCTGCCCTGATCAGACGCGCAAAACTGGGAATCGAAGAAATGCCGATTGCGATCATCGCATTGGTTTGACTCGGTCCAAGCGCCGCGACAATGGCCAAGGCCAAAATGATCCCCGGCAAGGCGAGCAAAATATCCATAATCCGCATGAGTAGGTGATCAATAAATCCTCCCACATACGCACTGATGACACCAATCATCGTTCCTGCCGATACTGTGATGCCGACCGCCATGACAGCAACCACAAGCGTAACGCGCGTTCCGTATAAAATACGGGAAAACAAATCGCGACCGATCGCATCCGTTCCGAGAATATGCTTGGTAGACGGGCCTTGCAAAAAGGCTTTGTAATTACTTTCAGTAGGGTCATAAGGAGCGATCCAAGGCCCGACGATTCCGATCGCAGAAATGAGTAAAAGCACCACCAAGCTTAGTTTTGCTGCTCGCTGTTTCTTGATTTTTCCCCAAAAGGCAAGCTTGGGAAAAATCGGGGATTTGGCATGCGTTGCCCCATGTGCGACGGTTTTGCTCACCTCATTCAAGTTACCGCCCCTCCTTTTCCGTAATGAGGTCGACACGCGGATCAATCAAACCATAGAGGAAGTCGACCATCATATTTACCACGACATAGACGAAGCCCATAAGCAGCACAATTCCCTGAATCATCGGAAAATCACGGGCTGAAATCGCACGGATCGCCAATGTGCCGATTCCAGGCCAGTTGAACACTTGTTCGATGATAACCGCCCCGCCCAGCAGAGTCGCGATTTGCAATCCTACCACCGTAACAACAGGAATCATGACATTGCACAAGGCGTGTCGGAATAGGATGATCGACTCCCTCAATCCCTTGGCCCTTGCCGTTCGAATGTAATCATGGGAAAGCACTTCGACCATACCTGAACGCGTCAGTCGACTGATCATCGCGGAAGACAAAACGCCCAAGGTACAAGCAGGCAAAACAAGATCCTTCCATCCCGTACCGCCCGCGATTGGAAACCAGCCTAATTGTACGGAAAATAACATGATTACGATTAACCCCAGCCAGAAGCTCGGCAGCGATAATCCGATCGAAGCTACCGCCATCAGCATAAAATCCAAGAGTTTATTCTTGTATTTCGCAGCGATAATTCCCATCGTTAAGCCAATCACGACCGCGATGCCAATCCCAGCGAAGGCTAGCTTGGCCGTTGCCGGAAACCGCTCCATAATTTCCACGATGACAGGTCTTTCTGTTTGTAAGGAAGTCCCGAAATCCCCTTGGATGACGTTTTCCATGTAGGTCAGGTACTGATGAGGAAGGGGCTGATTTAGCCCCATTTGTTCACGTAACTGTTCCACTTGTGCTTTTGTAGCCTTTTCCCCTAACATGATCCGTACCGGATCTCCAGGAATAAAATGAACGAGCGCAAACGAAAAGATGGAAATGCCGAGGAGGACAATCACTCCTGATAGCATCCGATTCAACAAATACTGCTTCATGATTCGTTCACTCCTCTCTTCCAGAATGCGTATTCATTGCTTACAAGCTACACTCGCTTGGGAATTTGGCGATAGGAGCCCATCATGCGAATGACCGTTTGACTTCCGTCTCGTATAAAGCGTACGGTTTGATCCGATCCTTCAACGTTTGCGAGAAAAACGTCTTCGTCGATAGCTTTTAAAGAGAATGAGTCCGAATGATCGACCGTTACGATCAGCGTGCCTGCATCCACGCTTACCTGAAGATGAATTCCTTCCATAGAGCCGTACTCGCCCGCATATTCATGCAGACGATCTGTCAGGAGGTCATATTCCTTATACATGACATGCGTTGATTTCGCAGGACGATTCTCGATGCAGTGAAACGTCCCATGTGCTAATGCGGCAGCCGGCGAACCGCTGAGATTGGTGAGCGCCACGGCAGCCA